>NZ_APHY01000064.1 GCF_000417505.1 Megasphaera sp. NM10 | reverse complement strand
DCAGCGTCAACTCTAGCTTCCGCAAGGTGACCAAGAAAGGCGCTTTCCCCAACGAGGATGCAGTCTTCAAGATTTTCTACCTACGCATCCAAGAGCTCTATAAAAAATGGAAGGGTCGTCACGTCGCAAACTGGGCGATGGTCCGGAACCAGCTGCTCATGGACGACAGGATGTCTCAGCTTATGCAGCAATACGATGTTGCTTATTGAATCGATTTACACAAAACTCTTGACACACCCCTTATTTTTCTTATTCACTCTTATCAATAAATCAGTCATAAGTCCACAATAATATTGCCTCGATGGAGTCATAAAATGAGCAATATCCGTTACCTTATGATAATTTTTATTTGACCACTTTCTGGTGCCATCTGTACAAAAAGATTTGGGGATTTCTGCAAAGGAAACACCACGAGTATTCTTAAATTGTTCTCCATATACATCAAAAATAGTAGGTTCATATGGCCTAATCAATAACCGATATACAAAAGAATGAAATGTGCAAATCGTCGTTTTAGCTGGGATACTTCCAAATGATTTTGTCAATTCTTTTGTTATATTATAAATATTTTCATGGGTAAAAGCTAAAATCAAATTTTTCTTATCTGGATTTATATTATGGCAAATATGGTATGTCTTCCCTGCACCTGCAACAGCTAAAATCACTCGCTTACCCATTGAATTGCCTCCTTAACATAATCAGGCATTTTAAGGTTATTTTTTCTGATTAAATTTTTGTTCAATATTTCAAATGCAAAATCGGCTTTGTGGTTTAACATATATCCTATGTAAGGTCCATAATCTTCGCCATTGTACTTATACGCAGCTTCCTTTTGAAACGATGATTCAATAAATTCTTTTAGTATTGCTTCATTAGAATGATATAAACAAACTTCCCACGTCCATTGATTCGCATCTTGAGCCATAAATATACGAAATTTTTCTTTTTGTTCTTTATATGCACTATTCAAAGCAGCCGCGGATTGGATTTGTCCATTTTCATTTTTATCATTATCAGTAAGTACAGCAATACGTTTATCAGTATGTTCAGCTATCTGCAAATACTTTTTGTAAGAAATGCCATTACATGAAATAATAGTAACTTGATCGTTAAAAATAGTTTTTCCCGTCTCTTGTTCATAAAACTCTGGAACTAAAAGGAATTCAGTAGGCCCTTCAACTAAAATAACTTTTTTAGAAAGCAACAACTGCAAAAAATTATTATTGACAGCCTTAGTAAAAAATGTTGCCACCTCAGGGGCAACATTTTGTAAAGAGTGCGCTTGCCCCTCTGTAATCCAAAAAACATTTCTTAAATCCAAACGACTAGCAATCATGCTGCTATGAGTTGCTATAAAAAGTTGTGATGATTCATTTCGTTGTGAAACAATAGAAATCATTTTTTGCATATTCGTAAAAGACAAATGATTTTCAGGCTCTTCCATCAAAACTACATTGAACTCATCTTCACGATTTAATGCGATTTCTGTCTTTATTAAACTTTCCATACCACTGCCATGATTTTCTAATGAAACACCCTGAGCAAAAATAGATAAAATATTTTCGAGAATAACCTTTTTGCTATCAATGCCAAATACCCTATCATTTTCTAATTGGACAGAATCAATTTTTCCAAAATCGATTTTTAAAGAATTACGAAATCGATTTTTTATCTCTAGTTTCTGAGAATCGCTAAAAGAGTTTTCAAATACATTTCTCGTATAATAATTAAAGCTAGAGTATCTCCCTTGTTCTGATGTATTTAAAAATAAAAACGTTAAAGGCTTCTTTAATAAATTATACGGCATACCAGAAAATGTATTCCACCGTAACATATAGTATTCATAAGGTATCTCACTGTTTTCCTTTAATCCCGCAATGTCGCATCCTAGTTCCTCGTCAAATTCACAAGTAAAGGAAATTCCATACTTTGCAGTTCTGTTTAAATTATGCTCGCCCCAAAAATATTCCGCATTTTTCCCGCTAGGATTTAATTCGAGCTCTAATTCTATATAAATTTTCGGCAAGTTCTCTATACTAGGATTTTCTTTAAAAGATTTTATCAGGTCAACATTGAATAAATCTTCAAGAACAGCCTTGTCTGCATATCGATAATCTTGATTCAAAACGAGCTTAATGGCATTAAGAACAGTACTTTTCCCTACTTCATTTTCACCAACAAAAATATTCATCTGATTGTTGAATTCCATATCAAATTCTCTGAATTTTTTAAATCCTTTAATAAAAATAGATTTAATATAGCTTTGCTCTGACATATTATCAATCCTCAATTCTAATATTCAATAGTGAATTTGTTTATGATATGATGTAGTAAACAAGACAGTCTCCTTTAATCCGTACCACATAAAATCAGACATTGATGACCATGCTAGCTCATACTAATAGTTTGATTACTATAACGATAAACCAGTAATTTTCATGCTCTCGCTAGATTAATCCCATCGCAATTCATTAAGTAAAAATATTTTAGCACTCTAGTTTTTACCCGAACAAATATTCCAATTTTAATATATCATATTGACGGTAATTTCGCAAGATATTCAATGACCTTCCACAATGTCCCGAAATTTGAAAAAGCCACGAACCTAGAAAGTTCATGGCTTTTATCGCATTATGTATACTGATTCAGATAAGTCCGAAAAGCATCTTTTATTTCAGGGCGCCGCAAGGCATATTCTACCGTTGCTTTTAGGTAATCCAATTTATTGCCGATGTCGTAGCGTTTTCCTTTGATTTCGCACGTGTAGACGGCTTGGCGGCTGGCCATAAGTTTTAGGGCATCAGATAATTTGATTTTCCCTTTTTTATTAGGTTGGACACGGCGCAGTATTTCAAAGATGTCCGGTGTCAGGATATAGCGTCCCAGCATGGCTGATTTTCCCTCGGTTTCATGACCGACTGCTTTTTCTGCACCGAGGAAACAGGAAATTCCTTCTTCTTCCGTAGCGACGCTTTGAATGATATTCCGCGGGACGACCTGCGCTTCCTTCAATGTCTGGCATCCCACCATAGTGGCACCGCATTTATTATACGTTCGCATCAGCTGGTGTATGGCGGGTTCCGGCTCATGATAGATGATATCATCGCCGAGGAGTACGGCAAAGGGTTCGTTATCGATGAAGGATTCAGCACAAAGGATAGCATCCCCCACGCCACGTATATGTTTCTGGCGAATGTAATGAATATTTATCTTGGAGATTTCCTGTACCATGTCCAGCATCTCCACTTTCCCATGCTGGCGCAGATGATATTCTAAATCTACATTGGTGTCGAAATGGTCCTCGATAGCCCGTTTCCCATGACCAGTGATGATCAAAATTTCTTCGATGCCACTTTGAATGGCTTCTTCTACGACATACTGGATGACAGGCTTATCTACAATGGGAATCATCTCTTTAGGGATTGATTTAGTCGCCGGCAAAAAGCGCGTTCCATAACCGGCCGCGGGGATAACGGTTTTACGAATGGGCTTCATATTTTTTCACCATCTCCAGGGCACTGGCAATAACGTCATCCATATCATAGTACTTGTATTCCGCTAAGCGGCCACCAAAGATGACGTTTTTTTTCTTTCGCCGCTAAGGCTGCATACTGTTCATATAAATGCTGATTCCGTTCATTATTGACCGGATAATAGGCTTCTTCGCCAGGATGCCAATCTGCCGGGTATTCTTTCGTAACATAAGTAACAGGCTGTTCGCCGAATTCAAAATGCTTATGTTCGATGCTGCGCGTATAGGGCGTTTCCCGATCCGTATAGTTCATAACAGCTACGCCTTGATAATTTTCTTCTTCCATCCGTTCCGTTTCAAAACGAAGGCCGCGGTATTCCAGGCGTCCCAGTTTATAGTCGAAGTATTCATCAATAGGACCGGTATAGACTACGGTCTTTGCCACCCCTTCATATTCATGGCGAACCTGATTATAATCGACGCCAGTCCGCACTTCGATGCCTTCGAGCAGGGCGTTGATCAATACATTATAGCCGCCGATGGGAATGCCCTGATAACGGTCATTAAAATAATTATTATCAAACGTATAGCGTACAGGCAGGCGCTTGATGATGAAAGCCGGAAGTTCCGTGCAGCTCCGTCCCCACTGTTTTTCCGTATACCCTTTAATCAGCTTCGTATAGATGTCCGTACCAATAAGGGAAATGGCCTGTTCTTCCAAATTCTTAGGTTCCGTAATCCCCGCTTCCTGACGCTGCTGGGCAATCTTGGCAGCCGCCTGCTTCGGCGTGACGACACCCCACATCTTAGTAAAGGTATTCATATTAAAAGGCAGGTTGTACAATTCACCTTTATAATTCGCTACCGGCGAATTGACATAACTATTGAATTCCACAAATTGGTTCACATAGTCCCAAACTTCCTTATTTGAAGTATGGAAAATATGAGCTCCATATTTATGAATCCGGATGCCTTCCTTTTCTTCGCAATACACATTGCCACCCACATGATCACGCCGTTCCAGAACCAGACAAGACTTACCAGCCTTCGTCATTTTGTGGGCAAAAACAGAACCGAACAGGCCACTGCCAACAATTAGATAATCGTACATCACATTAACGGCCCCCTTAAAACCATAATTAATTAAAATAGTTTATCTTTGCGCCTTGTTACATTTCATTAAATTGTTTTGCTATAATAACATTTATATCTTTTTAGACAAATAAATATATTACGTGACTACACTTTGGAGTATAATAAATCTGCTACAACACATTATCCCAAAAGAGTTACATGATACACTCATTATACCTTGGAAATTTAACAATTAGTAGTCTTTTTATTTTTCCCGAATCATTGCAAACGTATTTTTTACCTGGCTACGATGAGCCACTACAAAAACTAAATAGGCACCAGCATAGATGATCATGCAAAAAATATTATCCAAGAACCAGCCGCTGGCAGTGAAAACGCCACACATAACAAGATCGATAAGAATATCTTTACGTAGGTTCATTTGTAAAAGGTAATTAATGAAACCTTCTGCCAAGCAACATTGAAAAGCATAGATTCCAACAATAGAAAGCACCGTTAGATGCAGATTATGGAAAACCTGCACAGTGATAAATGTCACTATCAGAGAAACTAGGACACTCACCACGTTAATTTTCAGCATTAATGCTTCTTGACGCATGCTTTTCAGATAAGTATTAATCAAAAGGCTTAATTTGCTATCAAAGACGCAAACAGGAAATAACACGCTCATATAGATTAGACTGTCAGCATATTGGGGCAACCACCACGCTAAAATACATTTCAATGGATAATAACCAATTAATGCAGCAAATAAAACTACATCTAGACTCAAGCGAATTGTTCGGTACACTGCAGCTCGTTTGTCTTCATCCATCCGCTTGATAATAGGAAAAAAGACTACACTTACAGAAGTAATAAAGACCATCAGGAAATTAGAAATACCCAGTGTCAGCGATACCCGGCCAAAAGTCGCAACATCCCAGCCCATAGAAATCCCATAACGGACAATGCCGATAATAAGCATTCCGGCAATATTCGCTAACATCAGCTTACTGCCTACAGTAAGGTTTTCCTTCGCTTCCCGAAAAATCTTTCCAATAGGGTAAAATTGAGGCCGCAATAAACTCCGGCAAAGGTAAATGCCAATCAATGTCAAGCTAATCATAGAAAACAGCTTAGCATAGTACATATAACGGAATTCATTATGATACAAGACCAGCAAGAAAAAAAACAACGCCTAAGAAAAACACAATTCGTTCCGTTAAGAGAAACTTGGCGTAATCCTTGATGCGGTTCGTAATCTGCATAACAAAATTACATAGATTCGTAAAATTCACGAAAGGCGCCAGCCATACAGCACAATCCAAAGCTATCCGTTTCACAGAATCATCAACAAATACCTGACTCCCTATCGTAACTGCAATAGCCAAGAAGATCTGTAGCGCCGTGACTCCGTAGAACTGCCCGGCAAAAGTCTTCTGGTCCAATTCTTCGAACCGTTTCCCGGCATAGCGCAGATAAATTCCGTCTTCCCAACCAAAGTGCAAAAAACCAAGATAAGAAAAATAGAATAAGAAAAGCTGCCAAAGGCCATAATCATCAATGCTAAGGAACTTGGGGACAAATGCTATCATAAATACGGAGATACCCAAAGAAACCAGATTCGCACTGAAAGAATAGGCTATATTTTTAAGAGTTTCGATGAAATTCATACTTCATTTTCCTCTCAGTGTTTAACTAACTGCTTCTTTGCATTCCACGCCATTACAACAACCACACCAATTAGTGCACCAAGTATAAAGCCAATAATTGCATATTTTTTCTCAATGTTTTCTTTACTGACCACTTTATCTTCATTTATATTCTGAATTTCTTTCACTGTATTCAAACTGGTATCTTTTGTAACCAAAGTTGACGTCTTCGAAAAATAATTTTCGTATAAATCCATTAAGGCTATGCTGTTTTCTTTAATATACTGCGAATCTTTGGCATCTTGTTTAGTAAACTGAATAATCAACTCATAGAGACCCGGCCCCATATTCTGGACCCGGAAATGTTCTCCCAACCATTTCACTTTTTGAGAATCAGATGCCGTGTTCCAGTTTGCATTCATTTTGCTTATATCAAAATTTTCTTCAATCTGAGAGTCCAATTCAGTAAGATTTGACCAAGCTTTCATTAAATTAGTCATATCAATTTCAGTACTAGTCTGATTGGCTATAAAAATTGGCACCGTATTAAAACGTACAACGCGTATATAGGTCATGTCACCTGTTTGCGGAACAACAGTATGTATTTGGCTTTTTTCAAAATACATGCCACCAGCGCACACAATAGCACAAATCAAGATAACATACCATTTTTTAATGATAGATTGAAAATTCATTTAGCCTTACTCCTCCGCTCGTTTAAAAATTCAAAAAATTTATACAGAATTAAAAGACCAACTATAAAACTAATTTTACTAGTAGCCAATATTTCATTAAAAAATCGTTCTTCCCTTCCTATAAGGAAAATGGGATAAGCGATTGAAGCATAAATTAAAATCATCCAATTCTTTAACCCATAATGATAGAGTTGTCGATAAAGAAAAGTATAGAAAAAGCCCATTAAAAACATAATAAGTGCACAACCAAAGTAGCCGAAATCATTGATATAACGATAAAAAGCTGTATAAACATTGGTTGTTACAGGTCCAAAAGCAGTAAATAATGTAATATACTGGAAAAATTGTGGTACATTAAACCCATGGGCATGTAAAAATCCATAAATGGGGGTTAAAGTCTTGGCCCCAATGTAGGGGGTATCAGGAATCGTCATTTCATTGATATAAACATCAAATGCTGATATATTAGTACCAGCATAATGGACTAACACTTTTAAGAAATTGGCATCAGCCCCAATTTTTCCATTAACGATGCCAATACCAAGAAAACAGATTAAAAAGGTAATGACCGCAATGCTAATAATCATGAGTTCTTTCCCAAATGAATTATGGCTATCTGCCCTTCGATGCACCAAGAAAAAACTAATTAGGCTAAACATAATTAAGTACATAAATGGTTGCCGGCCACCAGTCAAAACTACGAATGGAAAATACATTATTACAAAACAGCCCCATTTTAAAAGTTCCTTATATTGATGTGCCCTTAAATTAATCCATACTGCTAAAACAGAGAGATAAGCCATTCCTGTAGCAAAACGCAGTCGGTACTCATTCCAACGATTTAACTCGATTTTTTGATGTGATATGCCGTCAATCACAGGTCCCAGCATTTTGGTAAATTCTTCCTCTTGCGTAACTTGACTTGCGATAGCCAGAAAATCCATATAATTGAGATAAAGAAAGTACAGCAAAAGCACTATAAAAAAAGTCCATAATGGCCAATTAATAAAAAAGCCCTGAATACTTTTACTGCTTTCATTCATAATATACTTATCTGTATTGATACTAAATTCTGCCATGATACTCCCAAGAAAAAATAAAAAGGACATCCCCATAATAATCAATGCTGAGTTAAAATGCATCGGCAAGTCCCATGTTCTGGTATACAATGCAGCTAATGTACAACATCCAGTTAAACAAATACTATAAATAAATGAAGGATTCAAGACATCAAACTTGCTTTTAACAAAAGAAATTATTGAAAGCAACAATAGAACGGCAGTTAAAACATAAATAAAGCTATCTGTAGCCCCAAATGATGGTTGAAAAAAAGTAAATTCAATACTCATTTCTTGGTTATATTTCTCCTCTTATCATAAATTATAATTCCACGCGTTCCTTACGCGATTAGTACAGATTCTCTTTCATATATACATTACTTAAACCTGCTTAGTCTGATTTATAGATATGGGAGTGTAAAATAGTTTGTGTAAATCGGTATTGCATGAATCTACTTTATGCCCCATACTGGGGTAAACAAAGATAAGGACGGTAACAGAATGGCAAAGTGTAAAACTCCACCAACTACCCCAGGCGAGCAGATTGCTCAGCAAATCCTCAMYRACTACGAACATCAAGAGC
>NZ_APHY01000063.1 GCF_000417505.1 Megasphaera sp. NM10 | reverse complement strand
GCGGGGAAATCCAGCTCACCGACGCCTTGCAGACCATGGCCAGCCGCGAAGCCGTCTATGCCTACTCGCTTTGAAGGCAAACGCTACGACGTAGGCGATAAACTGGGCTTCCTCAAAGCCAACGTCGAATACGCCCTGCGCCGCCCGGACCTGGCCGCCCCGTTCCGCCAGTTCCTGAAGGAAGTTGTTCGTGGTTCGTAGGGGCCGTCCTGAAGCCTTTCCAGCCCATCGGGTGCCGACCAACGGAAGGCGCAAGATGGTTGCTGGAACGGACAGCAGAGGCTAGGCGGCCCGCGTGAATCCTGTGTAATAACGTTATAGCTCGTGGCTCGTAGGGGCCGTCCCAACGGGCGGACCGCGTGAATTTTTTGTATGACGTTATCGTTTGTAGTGGGTGGCTAAAAATTTAAAACCAACAGCTGACTGCTAAAAAAGGGCCGTTGCACGAAGGCTTTTGCCATCATGCAAGGCTCTTTTCTCTTTAAAGCTTGTAGTACGGAGTTTGTAGGTATATGTGAGATACTTGTGAACTGGATGATTTGCGTGAGCGGGCGCCCCACGTGGGCGCCCCTACAGAAAAAAGGCGTTGTCTTCATGGGACAGCGCCTTTTTTTACGACGACTATAAACTACACGAAAATAGAATGATTGAAGGAATAGGCGTATGCCATAAGGCTAGTAGGGGCGACCCGTGGGGCGCCCGCTATGGAATAAAGGGGGAATCTCCTGATGGTGCTATGTTTGAAACTACACGAAAATAGTATTGATTGAATGAAAAGGCCATGCTATAATAGGCACAGAAAGAAGGGATTCCTATGAAAATTGAAGAAGGTACGATTATTTCTATAAAAGAAAAAGGCACGGCCGAAATCAAGGTCGGCCGCCATTCCGACTGCATCGCCTGCGGCGCCTGCGAAGGGGCTGAAAACATCGTCGTCACGGATGTCGACCCGTTAGGCGTCAAAGTCGGCCAGCACGTCAAATTCGAATTCCGCGATGTCAACATCGTCATCGGCGCTTTCATCTGTTTCGTCATGCCCCTCTTGGTCTGTGCCGCCGGCGCCTTTGCCGGTCATTTCCTGGCCCTGGCCCAGGGCTTCGATACAGTCCAGACGGCTGTCATCGGCGGCATCATCGGCTTCCTCATCGGCGCCGTCGGCGTCAAACTCTTCGACCGTTCCCTGTCGAAAGCCGAAAATTCCAAACCGAAGATCATCGAAATCTGTTCAGGCGGGAATTAGTGTATAAAGGCTTTGTTTGTAGGGGTCGCCGCGTGGGCGACCCGTTAGGGATTTGGACGATTCTTCTAGCAAACTGGTTGGGTAATAAAATCGTACATATCACAGAGCGGGCGCCCCACGTGGCGACCCTACAGTAAATTTAAAGCCATCCGCTAACCACTAACAGCTAACCACTAGCCACTAAAAAGGGCTTGTCGCACATGCGACAGGCCCTTTTCTTATTTTTCCGGCAACGTGTCGGCCAATGCCAATTCTGTGCCGTCTTTGAGGGTGATGGCCGTGAGGTGGAGTTCGCTGGTCATGCCGTCCAGGGTCTGCGAACGGATGAGGCTGTACTGTGACGGGATGAGGGGATTGAGCAGGAACTGGCTCTCATGGGTCCGTTTTTCCGCCGATGTCGACAGGCGCAGGGGCGACGTATAGAGGACGGCTTTATCGCTGTCCCGGCGCAGGGTGTAGACGGCTTTGACAGAAGCGATGTCATTGCGGTCCTTGCGGAAGACCGGCGTATAGCTCAGGCGCAGGAAGGTGCGGCCCTGGCCGGTGACGATTTTGGAAGAGACGTCGCGGACAGTCATGATGGCGTCGATTTTTTGCTGGACCGGCTTGTTGTAGGCTGCCAATTCTTTCTTCATGACATCGCGCAAGTCGTTGAGGAAGGCTTCCGGGTCGGCCAGGCCCGTGATCATCCAGGTCTGGGACGGCGTCTGTTCCAGCGTGACCGTACAGGGGACGGTCGCGCCCAGGCGGTCGTTGTACAAGTAGAGCTTCACTGTATTGTCATGGCTCCAGTCGGCGCCGTCGAGGTGCCAGCCCGCCAGGGGGACGGCCAGGCCGGCACTCTTCAAGGTGCGCTGCAGGTTATCGGCCGTCTTCTGATATTCGTCATTGTCCGTACTCCCGGCCAGCGTCCAGTTCAGGTAGAGGTCGGCTGTGGTGATGAAAGAAGCCCGCAACGGCGAGCGGATGATATTCAGCAAAAAGAATTCATCCGTACTGTCCGACGTATGGGACACGAGGGCATCGAAGAACTGGCCGCTCAGGGCCCCTTCATCGACGTGGCGGCTGAAGGTCTCCATATCCCCGTCCCGGGCGGCACGGATGACCTGGGAGACGGCATAATCGGGCGTTTTCATATAGACGTGCTGATATGACGCAATCCCTGCTAGGATACAGCCCATGAGGACGACCAGGGCCAGGAAGACTTTGCCATCCCATAAGGTAAGCACTCTTTTTCTCATAGATTATCCTTCCTTACTACACGAAATCCTATTTTTCTTATTATACCACAGTCTGCGTTAGGCGTTCAGCCTTTCGGCGCATCTGCCGCAGGCTGCAAAAATATGGTATAATGAATATGCTATTACCGAAAGAAAAGGAGCGTGATTCCTGTGATTACTTTACACGATGTGAAATCAGGGAATTCCTATGAAGTCAAGGAAGGAGTGACGCTGCAGCAGGTCTGTGAACAGTATTGCCAGCACGACGACATGCCCATTGCAGCGGCCTTATACAATAACGAATGTGTCGGCCTCCAGACCAAGGTCGGCCAGAGCGGCGACGTAGACTGGCTGCCCATCAATACCATGGAAGGCAATCAGTGCATCATCCGCACGGCCATCTTCCTCCTGGTCCGCGCCGTCAGCGACCTCTATCCCGACGGCAAGGTCCTGGTCAAGCATGCCCTGCGCAAGGCCTTGTACTGCGAACTGGAAATCGGCCACACCGTCACCGTCCACGACGTGGACATCATCAAGAAGCGCATGCACGAAATCGTCGAACAAGATGAACCCATTTCCCAGGTCATCGCCAGCGCCGAAACGGCTATGGAAATGTGCCGCAACCGCCATATGATGCGGGAAGCGGAACTCCTGCGCCACGTCGACGTCACCCATATCATGGCCTATCAGTGCGGCCAGACCTTTGACTACTATATGGGGCCTCTCCTGCCCAGCATGGGCTATGTGACCTGCTTCAACCTGCGGTCCTATGCGCCCGGCGTCATCCTGGAAACGCCGACCGTCGACAATCCCAATGAATTACCGGAATACAAGGAAATCCCCAAGATGGCCCGCCTCTTCCTGGATGCTGAAGAATGGGGGCGCATCGTCCGCTGCGAATACGTCTATGACTTGAATCATTACATCGAGAACGGGACCATACAGGATATGGTCGACATGGCCGAAGCCCTGCAGGAAAAGAAGCTGGGCCAGCTGGCCGACTATATCGTCAGCCGCCGGCCGAAGGTCAAGGTCGTCCTCATCGCCGGCCCGTCGTCGGCAGGCAAGACGACGTTCTGCAAGCGCCTGACGACGCAGCTCCGCGTCAACGGCCTGCGGCCTATCGGCATTTCCTTGGACGATTACTTCTATAACCGCGAAGATACGCCGAAGAATCCCGACGGCAGCTATGACTTCGAGTCCCTGCGGGCTATCGACGTACCGCTCTTCAACCAGCAGATCGATGACCTCAACCAGGGCAAGGAAGTCCACCTGGCCCGCTTCGATTTCGTCACAGGCCACCGCCATTTCGACGACAAGCCGACAGTCCTGGAAAAAGGCCAGCCCATCGTCGTCGAAGGCCTCCACGCCTTGAACGATTCCCTGACCTACATGCTGCCGCGCTATGAAAAGGTCAAGATTTCCCTGGGCGTCCTGACGCAGATACGCATTAACGACCACAACCGCATTTCCACGTCGGATACGCGCATCATCCGCCGCATGGTCCGGGACCAGCAGTTCCGCGACCGCGGGCCCATGGCGACCATGGATATCTGGACTGACGTCCGCCGCGGCGAAGAAAAGAACATCTATCCCTATCAGGAAGATGCCGATACGATTTTCAACACGGCTTTGCCTTATGAACTGTCTGTCCTCAAGCCCTATGCCGAACCGCTCCTGGAATCTATCGACAAGGGCAGCGTCCATTACGCCGAAGCCCGGCGGCTCCTGCGGTTCCTCAAGCCCTTCAAGGGCATCGACTCGTCCGTCGTACCGCCCAATTCGCTGTTGCGGGAATTCATCGGGCCAGACCGGAAAAAATGATTGACAAAGCCCAAGTAGATAGATATAATAGTATAGTCGAGGTAGAAATATGAAACTACAAGTCGAAGAAGCACTAAAAGAAGCCGGGAAGTCTTTCCCCTTTTCTTTTGAATGTCCGGCTGCCGAGCTAGGTGAAGTGGAGGACCTTCCTTGGAAGGACGCCACAGTAGTTGTGGATGGGGCTTATTGGTTCGATGGTAACCACATGGTGGTACAGGGAACCATACAGACCTCTGGCAAATACACCTGCAGCCGCTGCCTGTCACCGGTATCGGTGGATCGGAAGGAAACACTGTCTGAAGTCTATGGTACGGAAGCAGAGCTTCCCGAGGACGTATTGCCCTATAATGGGGAGTACATCGATTTGACGGAGACAATTAGAGAAACGTTGATCCTCAGCGAGCCAATGAGGGTTTTGTGCCGGCCAGACTGCAAAGGACTCTGTCCGCAGTGCGGTGAAAACCTGAACGACGGACCCTGTAGTTGTCCTACCGACAAGATTGACCCAAGACTCGAAGTCCTGGCTCAATTGTTGCGATCCAAAGAAAAGCGCTAGAAATAACGTACCATGTGATTTAAGGAGGTGCAGAACATGGCAGTACCGAAGAACAGATTATCCCAGACTCGTCAGAAGATGCGTCGCGCAAACTGGAAATTGACCGCACCGGGCTACGTAGAATGCCCGCAGTGCCACGAAGCAATGATGCCTCATCATGTATGCCCGACTTGCGGCTACTATAAAGGCAAACAGGTTGTCAACAACACAACAGCTGAATAAGAGTTGTACATAAAAAAAGAGCTATCGCTTAGGCGATAGCTCTTTTTTTTCGTTGTTCGTAGTTCGTTGTTCGTAAAAAAAGGGGCGCCTTTACTAGCCACTAGCCACTAGCCACGAGGCGGGCCGCCCTTTGGGACGGCCCCTACGAGCCACGAGCCACGAGCCACCTA
>NZ_APHY01000062.1 GCF_000417505.1 Megasphaera sp. NM10 | reverse complement strand
TCTGTGCCAGACTTCGTCATGTTGCCGCCTCGGAATGGGGCTCAAAACGCTATATGGACATGGAGCATCTATTCAAGATGGAAATTGAGCAGCCAAATGACGAGGAAAATCCATATATCTGATTACGATATTTACTGGCGGATGAAATGAATTTGCGAAAGAATCTTGACACTACCTCCATATTTTTTATCTAATGCCAATAAACATTCATATCCCAATAAAACTCATACCCTTCCGCATATAATAAGAAAATACGTTCGTCAATTTATATTTAGTCTATTGCAAAACAAATATCGTGTCAAGGCATCTCTATACTGCTGCCAAAAAACAATCCGGCCCAGTGATTCACGGCAGCCGGATTGTTTTTATCATTTCGTTTTAAATATTTTGTTCCCCACTATCCGCATAAGATCCGCCGTTCCCTGTCTCATCAAACTGATTTCTGTGGTATGCAGATAGCGATTGACGACTTGGTTCCATTTCCAGTTATTGTAGATGGACTGGACCGCTAAGGGAATAAGGATGAGGCCCCATAATCCTAAATGGAAGTAGGCTAGTCCGATATAGGTGGCACTGATACTGATGACGCCAAAGAAAATGAAGCTGAAGGTATATGGCAGCTTATTCATTGTCACGATAAAGGCCGCGGAATTACGATGCCGACTTAATAGATACATGGAAAAAGCTAATACGAGAAAAGAAGATTTTTCAATAATAAAATCATGCCGCAAAAGCTGTACAATGGGAATACCGACGAGGATAAAACCAATGACTCCCCAAAAACTGAGATGAAAGGTACAGGCCATGGATTTAGCATATAATTGCCGCATTAACTTCCGATTTTTAGAAACATAGGCAGATTGAATCGCCGGGAAATAAGCTCCAAACATCCCATTAGCAATCCCTAAAAGGGCATTAATGACTTGCATGGAAAAAGAATAGATGCCTGTTTCATATAAAGTAAGGAAGCTGCTGCTCATAAGCACTGTCGCCTGTCCTGTCAAATAGAAAGTAACCGTAACCAGCCCATCCCGCCAGGCATTAGGCCACATCATAGCTAAGACATGGCGTTTGGAATATTCATTTTGGTGATGAAATCGAAGGAATAATTCATCGAAATGATGGGTTTTAATCAAATAATGCTTACAAAGAAACCGGGTAACAAAGCCACTCACAAAATAAGCAACACCTAAACTTAAAATGCCAAATCCACTAATCAAGCCGATAGTACCCAAAATCAAAAAGAAAGCTTTCGCTAAAATATTTGCTTTATTTTTATGAAAAATATCCCAATCCMACCAGACGACAGCATAATAGCCAATATAAAG
>NZ_APHY01000061.1 GCF_000417505.1 Megasphaera sp. NM10 | reverse complement strand
AACGTAATTCTTTGCAGTTAACATAGCTTGGTGATCATTCCTTTCTTCCCATGGCATAAGAATCAACTCCTTCTTATGCCTAAAAGTATCACTTTTTTCAGTAGGGGGAAGACCCCTATTTATGTAAACTATGTTATTGCACATAACACACGTGGGGCGCCCGTTTACGCAAATCGGTTCATGGATATTCTACATATCCCCAGCGGGCTCGCCACGTGCGAGCCCCTACAGGCACGAATCACGAGCCACTGTCAATAATGCACAAAGTGCATTGTTGACCATTGATAATATACTCAAAATTCTCTTTGCGCAAAGGAAATGCCCGTTTTATAACGTTTTATTATTTTTATTATGAATTTATATCATGCTGTTTTCGTAATCTTTACTATAAGTAACTTGAATTTTTCTCTCCTTTAGCCTATAGTAAGTGTATAAGTACAGTGTATACTTTATTTCTCGTGCGATACATAATTCATATTACACCAATTAGAAATAAGTATAGCTCCGGATCCGTGGGAAGTAGAGTAGCCTACACACAATTTCATAAAGGAGGGATTGTTTTATGAATGGTTTGTATTTAGTCATTATCTCTGCATTAGTATTTGTACTGGCTTACCGTTTCTATGGCGCTTTCATCGCTGCCAAAGTCTTGACGGTCAACCAGTACAAGGTCACGCCGGCCTTCCGCTTTGAAGACGGCCACGACTACGTGCCTACCAACAAGTACGTCGTCTTCGGCCATCACTTCGCCGCTATCGCCGGTGCCGGCCCGCTCGTAGGCCCGGTCATTGCCGCTCAGTTCGGTTATCTGCCCGGTGCCTTGTGGATCCTCATCGGTGGCGTCCTCGCCGGTGCCGTCCACGACATGGTCATCCTCTTCTGCTCCATGCGTTACGATGGCAAATCCATCGCTGAAATCGCAAAAGCCCAGATTGGTGACAAGACTGGCTTGGCTACGTCCTTCGCCGTCCTGTTCCTCAACATCCTGGCTATGGCCGGGATGGCCGTCGTCATCGTCAACGCCCTGCACGACAGCCCGTGGGGTACCTTCACCATCGGCATGACCATTCCTATCGCTATCTTCATCGGTATTTATATGCAGTTCCTGCGTCCTGGCCGCATCAAAGAAGGCACTGTCATCGGCGTCGCCCTGACCTTGCTGGCCGTCGTCCTCGGCCCTGCCGTCCAGGCATCGCCTACTTTGGCTCCGCTCTTCACCATCAGCGCCAAAGGGATTTCCATCGCTCTCATCATTTACGGCTTCGTAGCCGCTGCCCTTCCGGTATGGCTGCTCCTGGCTCCGCGTGATTACCTCTCGACATACATGAAGATCGGGACCATTGGCGCCCTGGCTATCGGCATCATCATCGTCGGCCCGACCGTCCAGATGCCGGCTATCACCCAGTTCTGCGCCGGCGGCGGCCCGGTCATCACCGGCCCTGTCCTGCCGTACATCTTCATCACCATCGCCTGCGGTGCCGTCTCCGGCTTCCACTGCATGATCTCTACGGGCACGACGCCGAAGATGCTCATGAACGAACGCTCCATCCTGCCCGTCGGCTACGGTGCTATGCTGACCGAATCCTTCGTCGGCATGATGGCTTTGATTGCAGCCTGCTCGCTCGTACCGAATGACTACTTCGCCATCAACTCGTCGGCAGAACATTTCCAGGCCCTGGGCATCCAGGTCGTCGACCTGCCGCAGCTGAACGCCATGGTCGGTGAAAACGTCGCCCATCGTCCGGGCGGTGCCGTTTCCCTGGCTGTCGGCATGGCTTTCATCTTCTCCAACATCCCTGGCCTCGACCACCTCATGAACTACTGGTATCACTTCTGTATCATGTTTGAAGCCCTCTTCATCATGACCATCATCGATGCCGGTACCCGTGTCGGCCGTTACATGCTTCAGGAACTCGTCGGCCGCGTATGGCCGAAGTTCGGCGATCCCCATTGGCTGCCCGGCGCTATCATCGCCTCGGCTCTGATCTCCGGTGCATGGGGTTACATCGTCCTCCAAGGGAACTTGTCCACCATCTGGCCTATCTTCGGTGTATCCAACCAGCTGCTGGCCATCATTACCCTGGCCATCTCGACGGTTGTCATCTGCGCTATGGGTAAGGCCCGCTTCGCCTGGGTCACGATTATCCCCTGGGCTTTCCTGACCGTCGTCATCTTCTGGGCCGATTACCTCAACATGTTCAACATCTATCTGCCCAAACAAGAATGGCTCCTGTTCACCGTTTCGGCCATCATGGCTCTCCTGGTCATCATCGTCAGCATCTCCTCGATCAGAAGATGCCTGTACCTGGCTAAGACCGTACCGCCCAGCTACGATACGACAGAAACTGTAGAAGCCGAAGAATTGAAACACCTGGAAGAACTCATCAAGACCGACCCGGTCGCCAAACGCTTCAAAGAACTTACAGTTGATCATCATTAGAAAAAAGAGGCTTGTCGCACAGCGGCAAGCCTTTTTAGGTTGTTCGTGGAGCGTCCGCTCGCGCAAACCGACCTCGGTATTCCCACATATATCGGGCGGGCTCGCCACGTGCGAGCCCCTACAATCTATAAACGTTTTGCCTAATCATTTAACGTTTAACCTTGTTTTATTTTAAAAATTTATGGAAAAACATCTTGACATAGACCAGCAAATTGCGTACAATGTGTTCAAGCTTCAGGAAACAAACCGTGAAGCGAAATATTCGTAAATCTAATGACGAGAGAAAGTAGTCTGTACCATTGCTTTTCAGAGAGCTGGCGGCCGGTGCGAGCCAGTACGATGATACTGATGAAGCTCCTCTCCGAAGATCGACGCTGAATTTCATTAGGCGCCGACGGCATTTCACCGTTACCAGAAACGCGTATGTTGGTACGTTGTAGAGAGTCCGGCTGCAGCAATGCGCCGGGAATCAGGGTGGTATCGCGGAATTATACTCCGTCCCTTACAGAAGGGGCGGAGTTTTTTTTGTTGGCCTCTTTTGACAAATCTCTAAATCCCAACGATAAAATTCTTATTTTATATTACAAAGGAGATATGTTATCATGGCAAAAGTATTTTATGATCAGGATGTAAACTGGGATGTAATGAAAGGCAAAAAAGTCGCAATCATCGGTTATGGCAGCCAGGGCCACGCTCATGCGTTGAACCTCAAAGACAGCGGCATCGACGTCGTCGTCGGCTTGTATGAAGGCAGCAAATCCATCGCCAAAGCCCAGGCAGCCGGCCTTGAAGTTAAATCCGTTCCTGAAGCCGTTAAAGAAGCCGATATCACGATGATCTTGATTCCGGACGAAAAACAGGCTGACGTCTACGCAAAAGAAATCGCTCCCAACTTGAAAGACGGCAGCGCCCTCGCTTTCGCTCACGGTTTCAACGTTCACTTTAAACAGATTGTTCCTCCTTCGACAGTCGACGTCTTCATGGTCGCTCCGAAAGGCCCGGGCCACCTCGTCCGTCGTACTTTCACTGAAGGCGGCGGTGTTCCTGACGTATTCGCTGTCGAACAGGACGCTACAGGCAAAGCCTTCGACATCGCTTTGGCCTATGCCCGCGGCATCGGCGGTACCCGTGCCGGCGTCATCCAGACGACTTTCCAGGAAGAAACGGAAACAGACCTCTTCGGCGAACAGGCAGTCCTCTGCGGCGGCATCTGCCAGTTGATCACCAACGGTTTTGAAACCCTTTGCGAAGCTGGTTATCAGCCGGAAATCGCTTACTTTGAAACCTTCCATGAAATGAAGTTGATCGTCGACCTCATGTACGAAGGCGGCATGGCTAAGATGCGTAAATCCATCAGCGACACGGCAGAATACGGCGACTACACAGCCGGCCCGCGCGTCATCACGCAGGATTCCAAGAAAGCCATGAAAGCTGTCCTCGACGACATCCAGACCGGTGCTTTCGCTAAAGATTGGCTCCTCGAAAACAAAGCCGGCGGCCGCGCTCACTTCCTCGCTATGCGCCGTCAGCACGCTGAACATCCGATTGAAAAAGTCGGCGCTAAACTCCGCGACATGATGCCGTGGCTCCACAACAACGACCAGAACGACTAAGTAAGATCCGTTCATCGCAGGCCGTTCGTCGTTCATCGAAAAGGACGATGAATGGCCGCTTCGATGAACGAACTACGACAAACGATGAACGATATTAAGAGGTGAATGATGATAAAAATGACAGGTGCAAGGGCAGTGCTGGAATGTTTGAAACGGGAAGGCGTCGACGTCGTCTTCGGCTATCCCGGAGGGGCCATCCTGCCACTATACGAAGAAATGTATAAAGACAACTTCCGGCACATCCTTACCGGTCATGAACAAGGAGCGGTCCACGCTGCAGACGGCTACGCCCGCGTTACCGGCCGGCCCGGCGTCTGCATCGCCACGTCCGGACCAGGGGTATGCAACATGGTTACGGGCATTGCTACGGCCAACATGGACTCTATCCCCATGGTCATCATCAGCGGACAGGTCCCGACGGGCCTCATCGGCCGCGATTCCTTCCAGGAAGCCGATATTTCCGGCATTACGTCGCCCATTACCAAGCACAACTACCTGGTAAAGAACGCCGCTTCTATCCCGCGCGTCCTGAAAGAAGCCTTTTACATCGCATCGACAGGCCGGCCCGGTCCAGTCCTGATCGATATTGCCAAAGACGCCCTGGAAGCGGAAATCTATTTCCAATATCCCGATAAAGTCCATCTGCCGGGCTACGTCGTCGAAACAACTGGACAAGCTTATGACATCGACCGGGCTGTCGCCATGATCCAGCACAGCCAGAAACCGGTCTTCCTCGTCGGCGGCGGTGTCATCCTGTCGGAAACGACGAAGTATCTCGAAGACATCGTCAATACGACGAAGATTCCCGTCGTCACGACACTCATGGGCAAAGGAGCCATCCCCGATTCTCACGAACTCCATCTCGGTATGGGCGGGATGCACGGCTCTTATGCATCGAACAAAGCCATCTCAGGCTGCGATCTGCTCATCGCCTTAGGGGCCCGTTTCGACGAACGCCTGACCAGCCGAGCCGATACGTTTGCTCCCAATGCACAGATCATCCATTTTGAAATCGATGATGTCGAAATCGACAAGATCATCGACATCGACTTAGGCATCAAAGGGGACCTGCGTTGGTCCCTGCCCATTTTCGCCAAGAAGCTGAAAGAAGGCGCCTTCGATTATGGAGCCGCCTTTGCCGATTGGCGTCATGAGGTCCTGGCCATGAAGAAAAGCCACCCCTTCGCGACGCCGCCGCGTCCAGGCTGCATTTCACCCCAGTCAATCTTCGCCGCCGTCCGGGACATCACCCGGGACGACGATACCGTAGCCATTACCGACGTCGGTCAGCATCAGATGTGGGCAGCTCAATTCTTCACGACGGATGAGCCGAAACACTTCATTTCTTCCGGTGGTCTGGGCACGATGGGCTTCGGCCTGCCGGCTGCCCTCGGTGCCAAAGTGGCCTGTCCCGAAAAAACAGTCGTCGTCTTTTCCGGCGACGGCAGTATCCTCATGAACTGTCAGGAATTCGCGACCTTGTCGGAATACGGCATCGACGTGAAAGTCATCGTCTTGCACAACGATACGCTGGGAATGATCGTCCAGCTCCAGGATTTCTTCTATAACCACCATTATTCACAATGCACTTTGAATAAGCGCAAAAACCTGCCCATGCTGGCCGAATCGCTGGGCGTCAAAGGATACGCCATCGAAAAACAGGACGATTTAACCCCCGTCCTGAAAGAGGCCTTTGCCCATAAAGGGCCGGCCCTGGTCGATATCCGCATCTCGCCGGAAGAACGGGTATACCCGACAGTTCCCGGCGGCAAAGCATTGAGTGACATGATTTTAGGAGGTGACGCCTGATGAGAAAACAGCATCTGGCTATTTTGTCCGATAATAAACCGGGCGTATTGACACATATTGCTGGCCTGATCAGCCGCAAGGCCATCAACATCGAATCGTTGACCGTCGGTTATACGGAAGAACCAGATGTGTCGCGCTTCAATATCGTCATCAGCATCGAAGACGATAAAGAATTGAAGCAGACCATCAGCCAGCTGGCCAAGCTCATCGACGTCATCAAGATCATCAACCTCGATGAAGCGCCCTTCATCAGCTACGAACTGGCCATGATCAAGGTCCGCTACGACACGCCGCAAGTCCGCGACGAGCTGGCCAGCCTGGCCAACCTGTTCCACGCCAAAGTCGTCGATGTCAACTTGAACTCGCTCATCCTCCGCGTTACAGGACGCGAAGACCACGTCAATGCCCTCATCAAGGTATTGTCGCCATATGAAATATTAGAAATCGCCCGGACCGGGACCATTTCCCTCTCACGAGGACTCGTACCGGTCAAGGCGATGTAAAAAAGGAGCTGTCGCATCGCGACAGCTCCTTTTTTCTGTAGGGGCGCCCACGTGGGGCGCCCGTCCACGCAAATCGACCACGGGATTCTTACATATGCCCGGCGGGCTCGCCCTCTACAGTGGTCCGTTTCAGCAACCGTCCTGCCATTCCTTGTAGTCATGGCCTGACGGGCTGAAAAGGCACGTGCGAGCCCCTACAAATTATAATGCACCTTATCAGAAACATCCATGTGCCAGCCACATAAATATGCCATAATAAGGTATCTTGTATTTGATAGAAAGGGAGTGATATGCATGTCAGCTACGGTCTTGACGACGGCTTGCTTTTTGCTGTCTATCTTACCTCCGACATGTATACAGTACCTCGCTTTCCGGCAGATTTTACAGGAGCCGCAGAGGACCCGCGTGCGGCGCAGTTACCTGGTCATTTTCCTCATAGAAATCGTCCTCTTCATGGCTATCTTTCAGTTCGGCTGGCTGGAGTTCCGCTTCTTGTCCTATAAGAAGCTGCTCATGGCCTACTGGATTCCCTATGTCCTGTCTTTTTCCCTGATTTCTCGCCCTTATGCCTATCAGAACCTCTTCGTCGCCGGCATGCAGGGCATCTACACGACGACCATCCACGCCCTGTCGATGAACCTGGTCCTGCTCTTCATCCCGCGCAGTGCCTTCTTTACCTATCTGCCCATCCATCTGGTGCTGTATACAGCCCTGTACGTCCTCTTTTCCCCACTGCTGCTGGTCTTCTTCGACCGCATCTTCCTGAAATACCGCTCGCTCCCATTGCTGGCCTTTTGGAAATACTGCGCCTGGCTGCCCATCCTGCTGAGCATGTACTCCGGTGTCTTATCCCTCGAAGACGGACCGCCGGCCCATGACTATTTCCTTCCCCGCATCTTCCACGCCCTGTCGGGCATCTTCATCGCTCTCATCATGTACATGGGCACCAAGCTCATTGCCCAGCAGGTCGACTTACAGCGTCGGAATCATCTCCTGGCCGCCCAGATGGATGCCCTGAGCAACTATACGAGCCTCTTGCAGGACGCCCAGAAACGCATGTCCATCTTCCGCCACGACAGCCGCCACCAGCTGCGCCTGCTCTCAGAACTCATCAGCCAGGATGACGACAAAGCCACCCTGGCCTTCTTGAAGACCATCGACACAGAACTTTCCCAGACACAGCTGCAGCAGTGGACCAAGAACCAAGCCATCAACACGGCCATCACACCGGGCCTGGAAAGACTGAAACAGGACGGCGTATCCATCATGGCCGACCTGCCTTTCCCCCCGTCCCTGCCCTTTGAAATCGCCTTGGGCGACATCCTGGCCAAAGCCATTGCCATGTCGGCCCAGGCCCTCCAGTCCCTGCCGAAAGACCAGCGCCTGCTCATCATCGGGACGACGCCCATACACGGCGGCCTGCTGGTCTTCATTAAACATGCCGTATCACCGGACATCCCGGACGACAAAAACGACCTCCTCCGGGAAGCGCCCTATGCCCAGTTCGTTCCGGACCTGAATCAGTTCTCCCGGCTCTACGAGGCGACCTTCCGCTATGACCTCCACAACCACCTGGCCAGCCTGTATTTGACGATTCCCTATCAGACTTGATTGGAAGTGATACTCAGCCATGCTTTACAACATCGTGACCGTTTTCCTGATGACGACAGCCCTCATGCCGCCAGCTATCCTCCAGTACTATGCCTTTGAACCCTTGCTGAAGCATCGGCAGAAAGTCCTCGTCCTGGGTGGATATGCCGTCCTGTACCTCATGGAACTCATCTTTTTCCTCTATATGTTCGTCTGGGGTCCCTGGGAACACAGCTTCATCTTATATAAAAAAGTCTTTGTCATCGCCTGGATTCCCCATTTTCTTTGGGCCGTCGTGACGATCCGGCCTTATGTATTCCTCCATCTCTACGTCTTTTCCATCCGCGCAGCCTGTACGATCTTCGTCCACACCCTGATGGCCCTGATCCTGCTGGCCATCTTCCATGGCGACAGCTCCCGGCCGGCCCTGTCGGCAGCCATCTATCCGGCCCAATGGCTGTTCTATATCGTCTGCTACATGGCCCTTATGCCCATGCTGCGCCGTTATTTCAATGAAGTCTTCGTGAAATACCGTCATCTGACGACGCATCACTATTGGAAATACATCAGCATGCTGCCGCTCTTCCTGCTGCTGGACATGTACTTCATCATGGCCAGTTCGGACGTCCTCATCATGGACCGGATGCTCCTGCCCCGCAGTATCCTGCTCCTGGCTTTGCTCATCATCGCCCAGAGCATCCGCACGGGCCTCCGCTAAACCGATCAGACCCTGAAGATGTACGAACGGACAGAAAATATGACAGCCCAAATCGAAGCCAGCTACGATTATACCCATTCCCTGCTGGAGTCACAGAACCAGATGAAGGCCATATATAAAAAACGCAAGGCCTACCTGGACGAACTGGAACAACTCATCGTGTCCCATCGTTCCCAAGAAGCCTTGCAGCTCATCGAGGAAATCGGTGCCGAGCTGAATCAGACCAAGCGCAAACAGTATTGTCAGAATCCCCTGGTCAACGCCGCCTTGTCGACGTATCTGGCCAAAGCCGAAGCCCTGCACATGCCCATTACCGTCAAAGCCGTCATCCCCAAGGAAAATACGGCTCTCAGCTCCGACCTGGCCATCGTCTTGTCCAACCTCATCGAAAATGCCATCCATGCCAGCGAAAAGCAGCCCGGAAGCCATCGCGCCCTGTCCCTGCTGACCATCTGCCAGGGCGACATCCTCAGCATCCTGGTCAAGAACCGCTTCGACGGGACCGTAGCCCTCGATGAAGACGGCCTGCCGACGACAAAGGTCAAGGGCCATGGCATCGGCATGAAATCGCTGAGCCGCTTCCGCGACACCTATGACGCCAGCGTCCTCTGCACCTGTGAAGACGGCTGGTTCTCTACGTACATCCGCGTCCCCTGGGGCAAGGGCAGCCCGTCTTAGACGACGCCTGTACCGTCGAAGGCCGGGATGAAGGCGTCGCTGGCACTGCCTTTTTCCTGGACGAAGCCGTCTTCGATGCCGCTGTCGAAGAGGTACTGTTCGGCTTCATCGTACTCTTCGTCCGACAAGGGCCGGTCGATTTCGGGGTATTCCCCGGCCCGGCCGCAGGGTACATACTGGCGCATCAAACTGAATAAGACCTGGCCGTCATCGAAGTGGTCTCGCACCCAGTCGATGACGGCTTTCGTATTGTCTACGCAGCCCGGCAGGATGAGGTGGCGGATGACGACGCCCTTCTGCAGGATGCCGTCGTCGTCCATTTCATAAGGGCCGACCTGGTCGTACATGCGCAGGATGGCCGCCGTGGCGACTTGCGGATAGTCTTCGGCAGCACTGTAGCGCTTGGCCAATTTCGGGTCGAGGTATTTCAAATCGGGCAGATAGATCTGCACTTTGCCCTTGAAATCGTCAATCGTCTCCTGCGATTCATAGCCGCCGCAGTTGTAGACGACCGGTACCGGCAGGGGGGCGGCCAGACTCGCCAAGATGGCCTGTTTATACGGCGTCGGCGTGACCAGGTTGATGTTGTGCGCCCCCTGGGCGATGAGCCGGCCGTAAAGCTCCCGCAGCTTGTCCACCGTAATGGGCACGCCCGTCCCGCCCATGGAAATGGTGGCATTCTGGCAGAAACAGCAGCGCAGGTTGCAGCCCGTGAAAAAGACGGCGCCAGAGCCGTGGCTGCCGCTGATACAGGGTTCTTCCCACTGGTGCAGGGCCGCCCGGGCTACGACGGGCTGGAGCGGACTGTGGCAAAAGCCGGGCATCTTTTTTTCATCCCAAAAGGCCGCGCGGACGACGCCGCAGCGGCGGGGACAGTCATTACAATAGGTTTCCATAGTTTTCTATACCTCAGTCAAAAATTTTTCCGGGATTCAGGATATTCTTCGGGTCCCAGGCCTGCTTCACAGCCTTCATCAAGGCCAGTTCCACCGGATCCGTATACTTGGCGAACAGGGCCTTGCGGGCCTGACCGATACCGTGTTCCCCGGAAATGGCACCACCCAGCTCATAAGCTGCCTGGCAGGCCTTATCTTCAAAGGCGGCGACTTTCTGCTTTTCATCCCCTTCATCGGCGAAGCCCTTGCGCAGGACATCGAGATGGATATTGCCGTCGCCGGCGTGGCTGACACCGCGGAAGACGACGCCCAGCGCCTGTCCCAAATCCCGTAAGCGTTCCATGAAGGGCAGGAGCCGGTCCGGCGGGACGACGAAGTCTTCCATGGCCGCCACGGGGCAGTCCGCAGCCGACGCTTCCGTAAAGGCCTTGCGGGCCTTCCAGACTTTATCGGCGTCGGCCATGAAGACATCGACAGCTCCCAGGCGGCGGCAGACTTCATCGACAGTGACGCAGTCGTCATCGAGCGTTTCGTCCCGCGAGCTGTCGAGCTGGATAATCATATAGGCGCCGCCGGCCGGGCAGGGCTGTTTTTCTTTGAGCCAGTCCTGGACGACGGAAATGACGTCATAGTCCATGAATTCCAGGCACGTCGGCGTAATACCTGCCTTGGGCAGGGCCGTGACCAGGGCCAGGGCCGTTTCCGGCGACGGAAAGACGGCCAGGACGTGGGCCGTGGCCCTGGGCAGGGGTACGAGCTTCAAAGTCAGCTCCGTAATGATGCCCAGCGTCCCTTCGGAACCGATGACGATTTTTTCCAGGGGATAACCGGCCGTCATCTTGTGCAGGCGCTTGCCGAGATGGGCGATCTGCCCGGTCGGCGTGACGACTTCGATGGCGTAGATCTGATCCCGCGTCGTCCCGTACTTGACGGCCCGGTTGCCGCCGGCATTGGTCGCGCCATTGCCGCCAATACAGCAGCAGTCGCCGCTGCAGGGGTCGCCGGCATAGAGGAGGCCGCGCTTGCGGGCTTCTTCCTGTATCCGCGCCGTAATGACGCCGGCCTGGACGACCATGTACATGGCGTCTTCATTGATTTCTACGATACGGTCCATCCGTTCCGTACTGACTACGATGCCGCCGCGGCTGTCGGCCACAGCTCCGCCTTCCAGGCCGGTCCCGGTCCCCCTGGGGATGACCGGGATGACGGCGTCATTGGCCAGGCGGACGACAGCCGCCAATTCTTCGGCCGACGCCGGCAGGACGACGACGTCGGGCAGACAGGCTGGCCCGGTCCCTTCGTCTTGTCCATAGGGAATCTTTTTATCCCGGTCCGTCCAGACATATTTAGCGCCGACGATGGCTTCGAGGTCCGCGACGACGGCCGGGGTTACGTGATTATACTCCATAATGACTTCCTTCTCAGGCTTCCTGCCCGAAGATAAATTTTAAATAACTTTCCTGGAACTGGCGATATTTCCGCTTGGCCAGGGGAATCTTATGGCCCTGGATTTCGATGTAATCGCTCTTGATGACGCGGATAGCCGACTGGTTGACGATATAGCCTTTCCCAGGCGATACGAACTGGCCCGGCGCAATGGCATCCAGCGTATCCAAGAGACTAGCCAGGGACTGCCGCGTTTCCAGCAGCAAGTGGTCTGCCGTATAGACCTGCTGGATGTGCCCATTGCTTTCGACGTAGAGGATGGCGTTGACTTCTTCGACCTGGATACCGCCGCCGACGAGGCGGAAGATCATCTTGCCGCTGTGGCGCTGGCGGATGCTTTCCATGACGCGGTCCATGGCCTGGTCGAACTCTTTCTGCGTAAAGGGCTTGACCAGGTAATGGGCAGCCCGGACGGCAAAGGCTTCGACGGCAAATTCTTCGCTCGTCGACAAGAAGACGATTTCCGCCCGGCTCTTCTGCTTGCGCATCTCTGCGGCAATGTCCGTCCCCAGCAGGCCGGGCATACAGATATCCAGCAGGACGATGTCGAAATTCCCTTCCTTTTCAAAAGCATCGACGAAATCCATGGCATTGTTATAGGTAAAGACTTCGGTCGGTTCCTTTTTATCGTGGAAATACTGTTGGACTGCCTTTTGAATGATGTCCAACTGTTCCTGTAAATCATCACAAATCGCAATTCGTACCATCGTGACGCCTCCTTTCAATAAACAAGTATTTTACAAGTTTATTATATCACCAGATTCGTCTCAAGCCGTCCGATGTGTCACGAAATGGCGCATTTTTGACGCGTAGCGGCGTTCAAAGGAAGGTATTTACCATCATGCATGGTCCCTTTTTCTCTATAGTAGGGGCTCGCACGTGGGGCGCCCGTCAGCATATGCAAGAATCCCGTTATCACTGATTTGCCTGAGCGGGCTCGCCACGTGCGAGCCCCTACAGAAAAGGGACTGTCGCACATGCAACAGCCCCTTTTCCCCCACTACAGTACGATGCCCCGCAGGAGCGGTACGATGGTGAACTGATATAATTTCAAAAAGCCGAAGACGCAGATGCCGATGGATGCGCCGACGATGGCCCCGTTGATACGGATCCAGGCCAGGTCTTCGCCGACTTTGCTTTCCAGGAACTGGTTGAACCGCTTCTTGTCGAAGCCCGACAGGACGTCGCGGACGGCGACGGCGATGAGCGAGTGTTCATGTTCCAGGATGACGTTGCAGGCCCGGCGTATCTGTTCATCGAGCCAGTCTTTGATTTCCGGATAGGACCGGCAGTATTCCAGGTAATGGATGAACTGTTCTTCCAATAAATCCTTCAGTTCTTCCTTGCCCTGGTCGCCTTTGGTGAAATAGTCCTTGGCCGAATTCTGGGTCGCCGTCAGCCACTGCTCGATGGGCAGGGAGTCGACGAACTGGTCCTGCCAGTTCTGGACGCCAAAGGCCATCTGGCCGTTCATGGAATAGAGGAAGAGTTCCAGTTTGCGGCACAGCCATTCGCGCTGTTCCCCTTCGGCATGTTCCCACTGGTCGAGCCATTCGACGATGCCCATCTTGATATCCTTGGCAATCTTACGGGTATCGACAATGCCCAGGACTTTGGTCAGTGTGAGGCTGGACATGGACGAATGCTGCGATTCTTCACGCCACTGGAGGATGAGCTTTTCCAGGAGGCTGTCGAAGTCGTCGCTGTTGACCAGTTCCCGCACGAGGCCGATGGCATCGTTGAACATGTTGCTGTTCGGGTCTTCCAAAAGGGAAATGAGGCGGTCCTGGAAGAAACTGACCAGGGGCTGCTGTTTCAGGTACTTGCGGATGTGCGAGGCTATGGATGCCTGGGTCCCACCCTTCTGAGCGTAGCGGTAAGCCCGCTGAGCCACTTCGTAGAGGACGCTGCGGAACTTTTCCCGGCCGTTCGGGCCGCGCAGCCAGCCGACGAGCTTATCGATGAAAGAAATCTGATAGAGCTTATCCTGCCACATATTGGGCTGGAGAAGCTTTTCCGAGATGATCTTGGTCATGCTGTCGATGATCTGGTCGCGATGGCGATAGAGCAGTTCCGTGTGATACGGAAAGCCCAACGGCTTTTCAAAGAGCGCCGTAACGGCGAACCAGTCGGCGATACTGCCGATGAGGGCCGATTGGATGACGAAGAACAGCAGTTCTTCCCAGACCGAGACGTCATGCGTATACCACCAGAGGAAAATGGCGATGAAGCAGACGAAAGACAGGCCTAAAATCATATTGGCACGCTGTCTGTATGTCATAAGATAGCCCCTCCCTTCACGGCGTACATGACCAGGTAAATGACGGCACCCAGGATGGCGCCGACGAGCGAACCGTTGACGCGGATCATCTGCAGGTCATACCAGACACTGTTTTCCAGCTGTTCTGCCAGGTAATTGCCGTCGTATTTCAGGATTTCCTGTTCTGCCGTCTTGCCGAACCAGACCTGGAGACGCTTCAATTCGCGGGCCGCAAAGGCCAGGGCCTGGCGGTTCATATGTTCCACCTGGTCTGGGCTCTGGCGCCACGATTCCAGTTTATTGATGACGTAATTAGCTGCGACCTTGCAGACCCGCTTCTGCCGTTCCGGGTCCTGGACGTAGCGCTGCCAGGCTTCTTTCGTGTCCGGCCGCGTGACCAGGCTGTTGTACATGCGGTTCTTATAGCTGTCGATGCGCTGGCGCCATTCGTCGTTGAATTCGATCTTTTCCGTCTGTTTCCACAAATAGCGCAGGGCCTGCTGGCGCTGTAGGGAATTGTCTTCCTTGGCTTCGGCCAGGAGGTCCAGGCACTTCGTCTGCAAGAGGCCGGCTACGTGGTCCGGCTGGAAGACTTCCATCTTCAAGGCCGCCTTGATGGCCCAGCCGAGGAAGATATTGTGCTTGGCGTACTGGCGCAGGGAGGCTTCGTAGATTTCGCCGACATAGCGCTTCATCGTTTCACTGCGCACGAGGTCTTCCAGGTTGAGGATCATGAAATCGAGGAAATCCTTCCCCGATTCACCGCGCAGGCCGATTTTGATGGCCTTGCTCATGATCGGTGCCAGGTCGACTTTCTCGATAGCCTGGCCGCCGATGCCGGCAAAGGCCTTGACGACGGTCTTCATGTCGATGGTGTACAAGAAGGTATTGAGGATCTGACCGAAGACGCGTTCTGCCGACTGGAACCCCTTTTCCGTATGGAGATAATCCAGCGTCGCGCCCAGGATGGGATGATGTTTGAGGACGTTGTACATATTGGAAACGGTCAGGATTTCATATTCGATCATATGCCGGGCCATTTCGGCAATGCGTTCCTTGCTGTTCGGAATGAGGGCCGTCTTAAAGGAGATGCCCAAAGGCCGGCGGAACAGGGCCGTTACGGCATACCAGTCTGCCAGGCCGCCGATGAGGGCCGCCCCGGCCAGATGGGTCAGCAGTCCGCCGACAAAAAAGTCTTGGAAGGGGTATGCCAGAAGCAGGAGGACTGCCGCCGTAATCAGGATATAATTGGCAATCTGGCTGCGTCTGCCCCCGTGTGTATTACTTGCCATGATACCTCCTTACTGCCCGCCGATGATGACGTCGTCGCCATCATGCTGGGGAATCCACAAGGGTACGTCCGGATAAGCCTGTTTAAAAGCTGCCGACGGCGTCCAGGGCGTGCCGAAATAATGCATGGGGATGAGGCATTTCGTGACCGAAACGTCTTTCAGGAAACCCGTGACGCCCCATTCGCGGGCGCCTTCCAGGCGGGCGTCGACAGGGAAAAAGACAATGTCGAAAGTCTGTCCGGCAAGGTGTTTCATTTCCCGGTCGAAGTTGCTCTTGGCTTCGGCATTATTTTCATCCGTATCGCCGAGCCAGTGCCACCAGTTCAAGTCGCCGGCATGGAAAATCTTCAAGCCGTCCGTTTCCACCAGGAACGACCCGCCTTCATCAGTCGACCCATACTGGGTCACCGTCGTATCTCCCAGGGGCAGCGTTTCATACAACTTCATGGCATGGAACCGGTCTGCCGGAATGTCCTTGAGGCGCACATCTTCATTGACGATGTACTGGGCACCGCCGAACTGGCCGATGCTGCGGTTGAAATGGTCTTCGTGCCAATGGCTGACAAAGAACCACAACGGCTTCCTGCCGACCTGGCTGTAAGCCTTGACCGTCCCCGATGGATCCTTGTAGTAATCAAAGACCAGCACCTTGGAATCGGTCTCGACGGCAAAGCCGCTGTGATTCAAAAAGGTAATCTGTACACTCATATAGTAACCCCCTTATCGGTTGTTTAATGGCTATTGCATACTTTTTATTATACCATATATGCATCGCCCGTGTACATGCCGGGGAGGGTTGTGGCTAGGGGCTGGTGGCTCGTAGTTCGTGGCTCGTGCGAATTTCTCCAATTTTTAGTTGTAGGGGCTCGCACGTGCCTTTTCAGCCCGTCAGGCCATGACTACAAGGAATGGCAGGACGGTTGCTGAAACGGACCAATGTAGAGGGCGAGCCCGCTTGAGGATATATGTGATTCCCCCAGCCAGTTTGCTAGGGAACTCATCCAAAGTTCTAACGGGTCGCCCACGTGGCGACCCCTACAAAGTAAAAAGGCTTGCCGCACATGCGACAAGCCTTTTTTACTTTCCCTCTGCGATCAGCCCTGATGGAATTCTACGCCCATAGCGCCTTTCGGATGTTTCCAGCTCTTTACGCCTTTGCCGCCGGAAATGACGCGGCACGTACCACATTCGAGGCAGCCTTCATGACTGAAGACCAGTTTGCCGTCATCATAGTGATACAGGTTAGCCGGACATGCCATGACTAAGCGTTTGATTTCTGCTTCGTCATGATAATCTTCGTTGATCTGGATATGAGATTCGTGTTCATCGGTCACGAACTTATCGAAACCCAGTTTATCGTCTACACTCATCTTTGCCATCTTACATCGCCTCCCAAGCTTTCTTACCTAAATCGAAGAGATTAGCCAAGCCGCCGTTGTTTGCCAAAACTGTCAGAGCAATCATGGGCAGAGCGACCGGTGCGCCGCCGTCTACTTTGTAGACCATGCCGGCAAATTCGTCGGCCATCTTCGGGAAATCGTTGAAGATAATGTGATCTTCCAAGAGGCCCGGCAGGTTCTGATACTGTTTCATGAGCTTCATGATGAAGCTTTCTTCTAACAAGGTCTTGTAAACCGAGAGGCTTTCAGCCGAGAAGTCGTTGCGGTTCTTCGCTTTGATGACGGCTTCGCCAGCCAGACGGCCCGATTCGATAGCCAGGTCCATGCCGCGGACGGTGTAACCCAGGTTAACGACCATAGCTGCTGCATCGCCAGCGACGAGGACGCCGTCACGGACGAGTTCCGGCATCATCTTGAGGCCGCCTTCGGTAACGAGGTGAGCCGAATATTCTTTCAGTTTCCCGCCTTTGATGAAGGGAGCAATAGCCGGATGAGCTTTCATGCGTTCAACCATGTCCGGTACGCTGACATCGACGCGGCCGATATCGCTGATGGTCGTAACGATGCCCAGGGACAGGCTGTCTTTGTTGGTGTAAATGAAGCCGCCGCCGAGGTTGCCGCCCGTCGGGTCGCCAGCCATCATCCAGGCTGCGCCGTCGTTGCCGCTCAAACCGAAGCGTTCGTTGATGACGTCTTCACCGAGTTCGATGACTTCTTTGACGCCGACTGCAACGTCTTTCTGTTCCAGTTCTTTCTTCATGCCGATCTGCTGTGCCAGCAGGGAGTTGACGCCATCAGCCAGGATGACGACATCAGCGTCGAATTCTTCGCCGCCCGTCATGACACCGATGACTTTGCCGTCTTCGACGACCAGTTTATCGACGAGGAAGCCTTCTGTCAGCATGACGCCGGCTTCTTCGGCTTTATCGGCCAACCATTTATCGAATTTAGAACGCAGTACCGAGTAGGACGGATATTTGAGGTTTTCCAGTTTATCCGAACCATACTGGAAGCTCAGTGCGCCGCCTTCTGTCATGAGCGACAGGCGTTCCTGCGTAATCTTACGTTCAATCGGAGCTTCTGCTGCGAAATTCGGAATCAGTTTTTCCAAGCTGTGTCCATAGAGACGGCCGCCGCTGGAGTTCTTGGAACCGCAGAATTTACCGCGCTCCACCATCATAACATCCAAACCAGCTCTGGCCATTGTCAAGGCTGCAGCAGAACCAGCTAAACCGCCGCCAACCACGATGGCATCAAATTTTTCTTCACTACTCATGTTCTTACCCTCCTTAACCATACGGTTTGCTATCTTAATTTCCGTTCGTATCTATCGTAACGTAATGTAAGTCCTTTTCATAATCCTTCATTCGACCGCAGGCTTCTTCCCCTTGTGGAGCACGCAGGCCCCAAATAAGCGGCTTTTCATCTGCCTGTCAATCAATCCGGCTTGTCCAAACAAGTCCAGGAGCTCCTTCTTCCTGAGAAAATCCTGCGTCGACTGCCACAGCCAGGTGTATTCCTGCCGATGGCGGAAGCCGCCGCCCAGGAAGGGCATGACATACCGGAAGTACACCGAATAAAAGGGCCGGATGACCAGAGAATCGGGGACAAAGGAGTCGAGACAATATACCCAGCCGCCGGGAACGACGACGCGGGTCATTTCCTGCAGGACGCGCAGGTAGTCCGATGTGTTGCGAAGCCCGAAGGAGATACAGGCTGCCGAAAAGGTATTATCCTCAAAAGGCAGGTTCATGGCATCACCTTCCTGCCAGGTAACGTTAGCAAGCGGCGCGCCTTTTTTGCGGGCTACGTCGAGCATCGCCGGCGAAAAATCGAGGCCAGTGACCTTGAGATCCGGCCGGTGCGCTGCCAGGGAAATAGCGATGTCCCCAGTGCCACTGCACACATCCAGGACACGGCTGCCCTTGGCTGCCTGCTCACAGACAGCTTCGATGAGGCAGTCTTTCCAACGGCTTTCCATGCCGAGACTGATGCGCCCGTTGGCGCGGTCATAAGTCTGGGAAATCTGCTGGAATACATGATATACCTTCTCCCGTTTTGAGAGTTCAGCCAAAAGTACCACCTCCGAAGAGGACCATCGCGAGTGCTAACAGATAGGCACCGTTGCCAAAGAGATTGGCGGCGATGATACCTTTCATCTGTTTCACCCGCCCCTGCGGTTCCAGAGGCGACTGAAGCAGATTGACAAAGGTATGTCGGGCAAACACGATAAAGAAAGCCGGGCTGATGAGGCCCCACCAACCGATATACCATACGGGCAGGAGGCAGATGAGTGCCATCCAGATCCATACGGCAGCCCGGTACAGGCGGACGGCCTGAGTCCTTCCCAAGAGTGCCGGTAAGGTCCGGCGCTTGGCCTGCCTGTCCTTTTCAATATCACTCGTATTATTGGTCATCATGATGAGACCGATACTGATGATGAAGGGCAGAGCCGCAGGCAAAACGGAAAAATCGAAGGTACTGCTGACGGCGGCGACGATTCCCATGGGGATGAGGCCGCCCATGACAAAGCCCGAAACGAACTCGCCAATCGGCAGATAGGATATCGGCAGGATACCACCGGAATAGGTCCATACGGCGATGGCTCCGATGACGCCGATGATCAGCGGCGCCGGTCCGGCTGTGACCAGTGCCGGCAAGGCCAGGAGACCGGCTGCAACTAAGTAGCCAAGTCCCAAAGCCAATGCCTGTCCAGGCTTGATGTTTTCATAAACCAGGACGGCGTCGCTCACCTCGACGTTGTCGTCGGCAGTGTCCGTGCCTTTTACAAAATCAAAATAATCATTCAGCGTATTGACGGCGGACTGCATGAAGACGCAGGCCCAAAAGAGGGTGATGGCCAGCGTCCCCGTAAGGGGGTAGCCCTTCAGGAGGCAATACAGTTCACCGAATACGGCGGGATATACAGAAGCCAGCCAGGTGTGCGGTGCAGCCAGGCGAACGGCCAGCTTAGGTGTTAAGCAATGTTGCTGTTCCATTCACACGGCCCCCAGCTTACGTACGATCTTGCCGAGCTGCAGGGAAATATCACTTGACGGCAGGGCTTCGAGGATGTCCTCAGCCCGTTTCTGGTAGGTGTGGATCTGGTTCCACGCGCCTTCCAGGCCGCCCAGGGCTGCGACGATTTCTTCCATGCGGCAGATATCCGCATGAGTCAGCGTCCCTTCGGCGCTCCTTTCCATATAGGGGTAGAGGAGCCGGCGGCCGCCGGGCTGTTCCCGTGCCAGGAGGACCGGCAGGGTATAGATCCCTTCGCGGAAATCCTGGTGGGCTTTCTTGCCAATCATCGAACTATCGGGTACGAAGTCGAGGAGGTCGTCGCGCATCTGGAACATATAGCCCAGACATTCGCCGAAGGACTCGAGCATCCGCGATACCCGTTCGTCACAACCGCTTTCCATGGCACCGATGCGGCAGCAGGCGCGGAACAAGGCGACGGTCTTGCCGTGGATGTTCTGCAGATATTGGTCAATAGTGACGTCCTCTTTATAGCGGCACATGGCCTGGCCGATTTCGCCGGCACACATTTCCTCTACAACCTGGGCGATGACCATACCTGCCCGGTTCAATCCCTCGCGCATCAAGTAGAAGGTGATGCGGCTCATCAGGAAATCGCCGGCATAGACGGCTGCGTTCTTCCCGTACTTGCTCTGCACCGACGGCTTGCCGCGCCGGACCGGTGCATCGTCGACAATATCGTCATGGATCAGTGAGGCCAGATGGGTCATTTCCACTACGGCCGCCAGTTTATACAACCGCTCCCGCACATCGTCGCGGTCTGTTCCGAACGAGCCGGCCATCAGTACCAGGCGGGGACGGATCATCTTCCCCTGCGAAGAGGCTGCATCGTCGAGGACAGCGCCAGTGGCTGTACCTTCAAAGGGATGCTGCGTATATAGTTTTATATACTCTTTCACTCTGCGGACCTGGTCATCGCTGATACCGGCAAACAATTTGGGCATAAACTTCCGGGCGCTGGTTTCTAAGAGTGTCTGTTTTATCATCATGCTCTATTTACCTTTCCGGCCAACGTTATTGCCTATTTTTTTTCGCGTTTTTCAACGACGATCTGTGCTGTGTGTTTAACCTGAATGTTGTTCAAGCCGCGAGCATCGAGGCCGCCACGGATCTGGAGCAAGCAGCCCGGGCAGTCGACAGCGACGACATCTGCGCCAGAAGCGACGATGTTGTTGATCTTTTCTTCGAGGATCGGAGCCGACATTTCAGGGAATTTAACGGAGTAAGAACCACCGAAGCCGCAGCATTTATCGCAATCGTGCATTTCGATGAGTTCGACGCCCTTGGTAGCTTTCAAGAGTTCACGCTGTTCCTTGGTGACGCCGAGGTAACGGTTCAAGTGGCAGGAGTCGTGATAGGTGACCTTCATCGGTACGCCATCGCCGGTATCCGGCAAGCCGCCGAGCATGGAAACGAGTTTGCAGAAGTCGAAGGTCTTGCTGCGGAGTGCTTCCGCTTTCTTGAGCATTTCCGGATCGTCCTTGAAGAAGTCGACATAATCGCGGAGGGCATGCGTACAAGTCGGGCAAGCCGATACGATGTAATCGTATTTTTCAGCTTCCATAGCGTTCAAGTTCATTTCAGCAGCTTTCTTGGCGTTTTCAACATCGCCCATATAGGTAGCCGGAGCACCGCAGCAAGCCTGGCCAAGCGGCATTTCTACGATATAGCCAGCCATGTTGAGGGCTTTGACGACGTCCGTTGCGATGTCGACATAGACGAAGTCGAGGAGACAGCCCGTGAAGATAGCGATCTTGCCCTTCGGATTGGGAACATCCTGTTTGATTGTCGGCAGGATATCGCGGAACGGCTGCGGAGCAACGCTCGGCAGACTGCGGCCTGCTGTCAGACCGGACAAGAACATCGGCAGATGACGGATCATCGGCTGACCTTTGGTAATCATGCCCTGAGCAACGGAAGCGATGCGCAGCATAGAGTGGAAGAGGTGACGGTCAGCAACCGTATCGAGACAGAATTTATGGACCGGATTGAGGCCATCTTCCTGAGCGAATTTCGTACGTAATTTCAGGATCATGCCGGCAATATCGAGTTTGCCGCCGCAGACTGTGTTACACGTACCGCACTGGAGACAGATGTTTTGGATATCTTTACCGCGTTCACGGCTGTTGAGGAAGCTCGTGAGCAGCGTGCCGATACCGCCGGTATAAATGGAGCCGCCATATACGTGGCCGCCGACGAGGCGGAAGGCCGGACATACATTCAGGCAGGCAGCGCAGCGGATGCAGCAGAAGATATCTTTGTAATCTTCACTGGCCATGATCTTACGGCGTTCCGGCGTATCGAGGATGATCATGTGGAAGTTCTTGTCTTCCTTCGTATCGTTTTCCGGATCCGTAACGACTTTCGTAGCGCCCGTGTAGAAGGAAAGGTATGCCGTGATGTTCTGGGCTGTACCGTTACGAGGCAGTACTTTGAAGATGTAGCGGATATCGCTCATCTTAGCGACGAATTTTTCAATACCAAAGATATATAAGTGCGTTTTCGGAAGGGTTGCGACCATACGGCCGTTGCCTTCATTCGTCATGGTAATGACTGTCCCCGTTTCAGCGACAGCGACGTTGGCACCGGAAACCCCCATTTCAGCGCTGAGGAATTTCGGACGCATGACGCGGCGGGACGTCTTGACTTCTTTCGTGATGACCGGTTCTTCCGGCTGTTTCGTATACGATTCAAAGAGGTCGGCAACGTCTTCTTTAGAATAATGAATAGCCGGCATAACCATGTGGGACGGCGTATCACCAGCGATGGAGTTGATGAATTCGCCCAAGTCCGTTTCCTGAGCCGTAATGCCTGCTTTTTCATAGTTCTGGTTGAAGTGCATTTCTTCCGATGCCATGGATTTCGACTTAACGCAAAGTTTGACGTTGTTGTCTTTTGCCAGTTTCAAAGCATAGTCCATAGCTTCTTCCGGAGAATGAGCGACGAATACGTGAGCCCCGTTGGCTTCCGCATTCTTGATGAATTCGGCCATGACTTCGTCCAGATGGTCACGAGCATAGGATTTTACTTCATGGACTTTCTCACGAAGCGCTTCAAAGTCATATCCTTTGTAAACTCTTGCACGGTTGCCAGGATAAGCTGTCGTAAAGTTCTTCAACGCCTTCTGCAGCGGCGCATTATCCATGGCGCGCTCGATTTCTTGCTTCAGTAATTCGTTAGACATGTGCTGTTCCCTCCCTTACGCATCTTCTACGACGATGACCGAATACTGACGCGGGCCATGAACCCCTACAGTACCGACACATTCGATATCAGCTGTCCGGCTCGGGCCGGTGATGATACCGGCGAATTTCGGGAACGGTTTCGTTTCGGCCATGATGTCGATCATGTCATCGAAAGTATCGACGATCTTAGAAAGTTTGACGATGCCGACATAGACGTCCGATACCGTTTCAACGATACGACAGTCGATGTCGTCCTTCATCTGGACAATGGAGCCCAAGTTGGCGATGCCGTAATCGGCTTCGGTAACGCCGCCTTTGTCGTCCGGGGCATTCTTGCGGAAGTGATCCGTATCCACTTTGATGCCTGCGGCTTTCAATGCGTCTACAGCGCCGATTTCTTTCAGGAGCGGCGTTTCAACGAGGGCAACTTCATGTGTGTCCTTGTCCTGGAAAATTTTGGTGAGAGTTGCAGCAACGTCTGCTTTTTTGGCGATGTAACTTTCGCCGTTGACGCTGGTCAACCCTTTCTGGAATGTTTCATACAATTCTGTCTTTTCCATTTTCACACCTCTTTACTTATAAATCACAACTACAACGAATACTATGAAGTAAAGTATTTAACATAAGTATACCATTTCATGCGCAAAGTGCAATAAGTATAGAAAAATGGGTAATACAAAATGAGAAACCTTGAATGGTCATCTATGCTGTTTTTGTTATTAGCTCATTCATTACTAATATGGTGTTCTTTTAACACTCCATGCTTTTTATCAATAAGCCTTTCAGAAAAATGGCTTATTTACGCTATATACTTCGCTTAACCACGCTAAAGGATATGTTTTTGTAATGATATTTTTAGATTTTTTAAATTACTTTATCTCATATTAAGCTCATTTTGCTTTACAGTATACGATTGATTGTAGAGAATACAATTCATATCTACTAAACATGGATATTGTATGCAGACAAATTTAATCAAAAATAATGAGTCTTTATGAAAACATCGTTCATCGCAGGCCGTTCGTCGTAGGTCGAAAAAAACAAAAGCCCTGGTTACGACGAACGATGAACGAAAAACGGCAAATCCCTTATATGGATATATAAAGAACGTGATTCTATCGGCCTTTTTGAATAAGACACCAATTTTGTCATCTTTTTACAATTTTTCTATTGACAAACGTCCTGTGAAGGGGTATCATGTGTTCAACACGAAAACAAAAATGCAATGACCAAAACAAGTACACACAGGATAACGGCACAGAGAGTAAGGGCCACCGGCTGAAAGCCCCTATCGAAGTTGAATGTGATGGAATGCCTTTGGGAGCAGGATGATTGAACGTGAGTAGGTCATCCCGGTTGCCGCCGTTACGGGTATTGAGTGGCAGTCGAAAGACTGCAATCAGAGTGGAACCACGGACCACCGTCTCTGTATGACGGCAGGTCTTTTTTTATTTACTTTTTTACGACACAGGAGGGCGCTACGCCATGTTCAAATCACTTCGCAACGACATTCGCGTCATCAAGGACCGCGATCCAGCCGCCAAGAACACGCTGGAAGTCTTGCTCTGCTATTCCGGCCTTCATGCCATCTGGGCCCATCGCCTGGCCCACTTCTTCTATAAGCATCAGTGGTTCGTCACGGCACGCCTCATTTCCACGATTTCCCGCTTCTTCACGGGCATCGAGATCCATCCCGGCGCCCAAATCGGCGAAGGCCTGTTCATCGACCATGGCATGGGCATCGTCATCGGAGAAACGACGGTCATCGGCAACAACGTGTCCCTCTATCAGGGTGTCACCCTCGGCGGGACGGGTAAGGAAAAGGGCAAACGCCATCCGACCATCGGCGACTACGTCGTCGTCGCCTGCGGCGCCAAGGTCCTCGGGTCCTTCACCGTCGGCGAAAGCTCAAAAATCGGCGCCGGTTCCGTCGTCCTCAAAGAAGTGCCGCCGTACTCGACAGTCGTCGGCATCCCGGGCCGCGTCGTCGTCCAGAAAGGCAAGCGCCTCAAGGCCAGCCACAGCGAACGCGACGTCGACCTCAACCACAACCGCCTGCCCGACCCCATCGAAGATCAGATCATCGCCCTGCAGCATCAGGTAGCCCTCTTGCAGCACCGCGTCGAAATGATGGACCACCAGCAAGATGAACGCTGCGTTGGCAAAATGCGGCCATTGAAATAATAAACTTCGTTGTCACCCTGTATGGAAATGAAAAATCCCTCTACAGGTGTACATAAAATCTATACCCATTTGGTATACCTTACTATACTTCAACATATTTTTGCATTCATCGGGGGATGAATCATAGGAAAAGGAGAGATTCTCATGAGCAAAATCTACACATCCATGTTACAGTTGATCGGCAACACACCATTATTGAAACCGGAACGTTACAACAACGCCGCTGGCGTAGCTGCTAACCTTTTGGTCAAACTCGACGCTTTCAACCCGGCCGGCTCCGCCAAAGACCGCATCGCCAAAGCCATGATCGAAGACGCTGAAAAGAAAGGCATCCTCAAAAAAGGCTCGGTCATCATCGAACCGACCAGTGGCAATACGGGTATCGGCCTGGCTGCCGTAGCTGCTGCCAAAGGCTACCGCGCCATCTTCACCATGCCGGAAACCATGTCTATCGAACGCCGCAACCTCATTTCCGCTTATGGCGCTGAAATCGTCCTCACACCGGGCAAGACCGGCATGAAAGGCGCTGTCGACAAAGCCAACGAATTGGCCAAAGAAATCCCCGATTCCTTCATCCCCGGCCAGTTCACCAACCCGGTCAATCCGGAAATCCATCGCCTGACGACGGGCCCGGAAATCTATGAAGATACAGACGGCGCTGTCGACATCTTCTTAGCTGGTGTCGGCACAGGCGGCACGCTCTCCGGCGTCGGCCAGTACCTCAAAGAAAAGAAACCGTCCGTCCAGATCATCGCTATCGAACCGAAAGATTCGCCGCTCCTCTCCGAAGGCCATGCAGGCCCGCACAAACTCCAGGGCATCGGCGCAAACTTCGTTCCGGAAACATTGGATACCAAGATCTACGACGAAGTCTTCACGGTTACGACAGAACAGGCTTATGAAACGGCTCAGAAATTCACCGAATCCGAAGGCCTCCTCATCGGTATCTCCGGCGGTGCAGCTCTCTATGCCGCTTCGGAAGTCGCAAAACGTCCGGAAAACGCCGGCAAGACCATCGTAGCCTTCCTGCCGGATAACGGCGACCGTTACCTCACGACGCCGGGCTTCATCCAGCAGAAAACGAAATAAATAGACCATCCTCCAACCAATACATGAGAAAAGAGGCTGCCGCACATGCGACAGCCTCTTTTAAGTGGTTAGTGGCTAGTGGTTAGTGGTTAGCTGCGTAGGGGCCGTCCCAGAGCCTTTCCAGCCCATCGGGTGCCGACCAACGGAAGGCGCAAGATGGCTGCTGAAACGGACAGCAGAGGATGGGCGGCCCGCTGCGAGATTTCACCACAACCTATTCGATAATGATGGTATGGCTTTATGAATTACGAACAATGGCTTTTCCTTGAAGCCTGGTAGTAAATCTGGTATACTGAACTCCATGAGATAGTTCGATGTATTCGGTTTCCCTCGCGAAAGCGAGGTGATCAGCATGAGTGTATACGAAGCATTGTCATTGATGATTGCATTCGCAACTCTTATAGTGCTGATTATTTCAGCAACGAAGCGATAAACCTTTAGCATGAAAAAAACCGCGTACTCGCGGTACACGGCCTTCTTCAAACATAAACCACAGAGGAGACCGATGTACCACCATCGGACTATCTCTGTTTTTATTGTACCATGTTCGCCTAATAAATCAAGCAAATTAATGAGTCCCTCTAAAGCACGTGCCTTTTCAGCCCGTCAGGGCATGACTGTAAAAAACGACAGGACGGCTGCTGAAGAAGATCGCTGTAGAGGACGACCCCTGCAACCTCTTTTCGCTAGCCACTAGCCACGAACAACGAGCAACGAGAAAGGGGCTGTCGCACATGCGACAGCCCCTTTCTGGTATATGTAAGAGGGAATATTGGTACCGATGCTTATTCTTTGCCCATATCGCGGCTGGCCACGATATCTACGCCGAGGCCCAGGATATCTTTGACGATGACGTCGCCTGTATGGACCGGGGCTTTGACTTCGACGCTGCGCAGGGCTGCTGCACAGTCGAGGATTTTGCCTTTCGGCAACGTCGTCTTGGATACGACCGGCAGGAGCGGCAGTTCGCCGCCTTCGATGCGGACCGTCGAGGTCAGCATGCGCTGCGGGTCGGTCAATTCCTGATGGGCATATTTTTCACCGCGCGGGCACGTATTGCCTGTGACCTTGGTAATCTTACCGTCTTCCAGGGTAACAGTAAGCAGGCAGCCCAGCGGGCAGTTGATGCAGTTCAGTTGTTTCGTTTCTACACTCATGTTATGCTTCCTCCTTTACGGAAACGGTCCAATCCGCATGATGGCCCTTGGCTTTTTCAGCCGGTACGTTGACGGCGATCATTTCACTCGGTTTGGCGACGGGGAGGACTTTCGTCAGCAGCGTATCGTCACCGCTCTTGACAGTGAGGCGGACTTTCTTCATGGGTTTGCGGACACGCATGAACAAGCGGATCGTTTCGCCTTCTGCCGTAGCGCGGACGTGCTGGGGAACGCAGGTGCGGACTTCGTCGATGGCTTCGACCTTGACGTCGGCTACGTCTTCCGGCAGCTGTTCCTGTGCCTTGAGGGCAGCGTATTTACCGGCAATTTCAGCTTCTTCCGATACGAAGTCTACCAGGTCATGGACGTGGACGACGTTGCCGGCTGCAAAGATGCCAGGGATGCTCGTTTCACGATGCTGGTCGACGATAGGACCATTGGTGAGCGGATGCATAGCCAGCCCCAAGCCGCGGGACAATTCATTTTCCGGGATCAGGCCGACGGACAGGAGCAGCGTATCGCAGTCGATGTCGAATTCCGTGCCCGGAATGGGTTTCATATGGTCGTCGACTTTGGCGGCCGTAATGCCGTTGACCCGGTCTTTGCCGTGGATGGCCGTAATGGTATGAGACAGATACAAAGGAATATCATAGTCATACAGACATTGTACCATATTACGGGTCAAGCCGTTCGAGAAGGGGCAGATTTCCAGGACAGCCTGGACTTTACAGCCTTCCAGGGTCATGCGGCGGGCCATGATGAGGCCGATGTCGCCACTGCCGAGGATGACGATTTTCTTACCGGGCAGATAGCCTTCCATGTTGACCATGCGCTGCGCTGCACCGGCCGTAAAGACGCCAGCCGGACGATAACCGGGGATACGGATGGCACCGCGTGTACGTTCGCGGCAGCCCATGGTGAGGATGATCGTCTTGCCCTGTACTTTCATCAGGCCGTGAGCCGGGCTGACAGCCGTAACCGTCTTGTCGAGATTGACGCTGAGGACCATGGTGTCGACGAGGATTTCGATTTCCGGTTTATCCTTGACCAGGTCATAGCAGCGCTGGGCGTAGCCCGGGCCGGTCAGTTCTTCTTTGAAGTGATGGAGGCCGAAACCATTGTGGATGCACTGCTGGAGGATGCCGCCAGCTTCGCGGTCACGTTCGAGGACGAGAATTTTTTTAGCGCCGTTCTGCCAAGCGCTGTAGGCAGCGGATAAGCCTGCCGGGCCGCCGCCAACGATGATAATATCATAAAGTTGTTCACCCATTATGCCTTACCTCCGCTTTCTTTGTTGTAGAACATGTAAGAATTACGCATTTCTTTCCGTACTTCCGTAACGGGGATGTTCAATTCACGGGACAAAATCTGTGTAACACGAGGTCCGCAGAAGCCACCCTGGCAGCGGCCCATGCCGGCACGCGTGCGGCGTTTGACACCGTCGACGGTGCGGGCACCGACGGGGCGATGGATGGCATCGACGATTTCCCCTTCCGTAATCGTTTCGCAGCGACAGATGACGCGGCCATAACGGGGATCCTTGGCGATGAGGGCTTTCTGGTCAGCTTCAGCCATCATGCGGAAGCAGGGCTGAGCCGGACGGCCTTTCTTATAGTCCGTCTTGGCTGTCGCACCGGTTTCAGCGACGATGCCGTCGACGAGATATTTGGCGATAGCCGGAGCCGAAGTCAGGCCCGGAGACTGGATGCCGGCAGCCTGGATGAGGCCTTTCGTCTTTTCCGACGGGCCGAGGATGAAGTCGCCCGTGCTGGATACGGCGCGGACACCGGCAAATTCCGTAATGGTAGCGCCTACAGGGATGTTCGGGACCAGACGGCGGGCTTTGTCCAGGATGTCGTCCATGCCCGGAATGGTGACGGCCGTGTCGTCTTTTTCTTCATCCGGCATATCCTGGGCGTTCGGGCCGACGAAGACGTTGCCATGTGTCGTCGCGCAGACCAGGATGCCTTTGCCCATTTTCGTCGGTGTCGGGAAAATCGGCGAGTAAACGAGGTCTTTCTGAGCCGTTTTATCAAAGAGGATGTATTCGCCGCGGCGCGGATGGATCTTAAAGGTATCGTCCCCGGCAAGGCGGCTGATTTCGTCGACATGGACGCCGGCGGCATTGATGACGTATTTCGTTTCGATAGTACCCTTGTCCGTTTCGACGGCTTTGACGGCACCGTCTTCTACGGTAATGCCCGTAACCTGACATTCACGGATGACTTCAGCGCCGTTGATGACGGCATTTTCCGCAAAAGCCAGGGCCAGGCCGAAAGGCCAGCAGATGCCGGCAGTCGGAGCCCAGAGTGCGCCTTTGATGTCCTTGCTGACATTCGGTTCTTCTTTGCGCATTTCATCGCCGCTGACGATTTTCAGTCCGGGAACGCCATTGGCATTGCCCCGTTCGAGGAGTTCCTTGAGGACGTCCATCTGTTCGTCGTCGAGGGCGGCTACATACGAGCCGGACCAGCGGATGTCCAGATCCAATTCGTCTTTCAATTCATGATACATCGCATTGCCTGCGGCATTCATGCGGGCTTTCATACTGCCCGTAGGCGCATCGAAACCTGCGTGAAGGATGGCACTGTTGGCCTTTGTCGTGCCGGCAGCCAGTTCCGGTTCCTGTTCAACCAGGACTGCACGAAGATTGTACTTTGCCAGTTCGTGCAAAATGGCTGTGCCGGTAATACCGCCGCCAATTACGACGACATCTGCTTGTTTTGTCATGTTCACAACCTCTTTCTCTGTAAATACCAAGTATCACTATCTTTGATGCCCTTATTATATCGGTTTGTGAAAATAATTGCAAGACTATTTTTACATATTTTCACATAGCCGAATTATACTATTTTTTCATGCAAAAATATAGGAATATTACCTTTGATTAAGTATGAAATTATGTTCAAAATTTATAAACAAATTTATAAACTTAAGTAAAGGAGAGGGCTTGCCGATGAATGACAAGCCCTTTCCCAAAACCATATATTAAATAAATTAGAAGACATGTAAAGCCATGGCTACGACGTAGGCAGCAAAGGCACCAGCCAGCGGGCCGAAAACAGGAACCCAGGCATAAGCCCAGTCCGAACCGCCTTTACCGGCAATCGGCAGGATAGCATGAGCAATACGAGGACCCAAATCTCGAGCCGGGTTCATGGCGTACCCCGTAGGACCGCCAAGGCTCATACCCAAAGCCCAGATGAGGATGCCGACGATATACGGGCCGACTCCAGGAGGAATGGCACCGACTTTATTGGAGAAAATCATCCAGATAACGAACATCAGGAAGAAAGTAGCAATGAATTCACAAAGGAAGTTGGCCGGATAGTTGCGGATAGCCGGAGCCGTGCAGAAGATACCGAGTTTCGCCGGTTTATCTTCCGTTTCAGCCCAATGGGGCAGGTAAGCCAGCCAGACGATAGCTGCGCCGAGGATACCGCCCAGGATCTGAGCGATGGACGTGGCGAAGAACTGAGGAACACTGTAAATCCCGATCATCGTCTTGCCGAGCGTAACAGCCGGGTTCAGGTCACCCTGCGGAGCACCGAGGGTCGTTGCCGTGTAAACGCCGAGAGTTACGGCGAAACCCCATCCTGCGGTTATACAAATCCAGCCGCCGTTCTGGCCTTTCGATTTGGTCAGCGTGTTGCAGGCGCAGACGCCGGCCCCGAAGACGATGAGGACCATCGTCCCGATAAATTCTCCTAATAAGTTGTCAAACATCATGATTCCAGCACCTCTCTCTTAGTCTTCATCACTAAGCCAGTGCATTGCATGTTTGACAGCTTTGCGCCAGCCTTTATAATACCCTGCTGCTTTTTCAGGATCCATGGTCGGTTCGAAACGATTCTGGAGTTTCCAGCTCGATACGAGTTCTTCTTTGGAATCCCATACGCCGACAGCCAGGCCAGCCAGATAAGCGGCGCCGAGAGCCGTCGTTTCGATGACCTGCGGACGATCGACAGGAACGCCGAGGATATCGGCCTGGAACTGCATGAGCATGTTGTTGGCAACAGCTCCGCCGTCGACTTTGAGGGCAGCCAGTTTGATGCCAGAGTCTGCTTCCATGGCGCCGAGGACATCTTTCGTCTGGTAAGCCATAGAATCGAGAGTTGCACGAACGATGTGAGATTTCTTAGTACCGCGCGTGATGCCGATGATCAAGCCGCGGGCATCCATATCCCAGTAGGGAGCGCCGAGACCGACGAATGCCGGTACGACATAGACGCCGTCCGAGTCGGGAACGCGTTTAGCGACCCATTCCGAATCAGGAGCCGTGTCGATGAGGCGCAGGCCGTCGCGGAGCCACTGGATAGCCGAACCGGCGACGAAGATAGAACCTTCCAGGGCATATTCGACTTTGCCGTCAAGGCCCCAGGCAATGGTCGTGACCAGGCCGTTCTTGGAAGGAATCGGCGTCGTGCCTGTGTTCATGAGCATGAAGCAGCCTGTACCGTAGGTGTTCTTGGCCATACCCGGTTCATAGCAGGTCTGACCAAAGAGAGCCGCCTGCTGGTCACCGGCGATACCGGCGATGTTGACCGGACCGCCGAGGATAGCCGGATCCGTGCAGCCATAGACTTCACTGGACGGGCGGACTTCCGGGAGCATGCATTTAGGAACGGTTAAATATTCAAGAAGCTGGTCATCCCACTTCAGTTCTTTGATGTTGAACATAAGTGTACGGGATGCGTTGGAATAGTCGGTGATGTGGACTTGGCCACCTGTCAGTTTCCAGACCAGCCAGCAGTCGATGGTCCCGAAGAGGAGATCGCCTTTTTCGGCTTTTTCCCGGGCGCCTTCGACATTGTCCAAAATCCATTTGACCTTCGTGCCCGAGAAGTAGGCATCGATGACCAGGCCCGTCTTTTCACGGAATTCATCGACCAGGCCGCGGGCTTTGAGGTCTTCACAAATCGGCGCGGTCTGGCGGGACTGCCATACGATGGCGTTGTACACGGGGTCGCCTGTGTTCTTGTCCCAGACGACCGTCGTTTCACGCTGGTTAGTAATACCGATAGCCGAGATTTCACTAGCCGTCATATTGGCCTGTTCCAGGGCTTCGCGCATGACTTCGACCATGCTGTGGAAAATTTCATTGGCGTCATGTTCTACCCAGCCCGGTTTCGGGAAATACTGAGTGAATTCTTTCTGGCTGACGCTGACGATATGTGATTCATTGTCGAAAATAATAGCGCGATTACTCGTGGTGCCGGCATCAAGGGCCATGACGTATTGCTTGTCTTGCATAATAACATTGCTCCTTTCATCAATTACACTGGTATCTTCTTTCGCTACCTGCATAGAGGATTTTCTGTGATTTCATCATACATCACCTAGCACATTATTTCAACTAAATATTTACATATTTTCACTTTGCGTATAGCCTTAAAACAGGCTATAATTTTTATGCAAAATATAGTATACATAAAAGGTCATATTTCTGAATTTGTTTTCTATTTTACCTTGCATTTACATGAACAAAAATGCGATAATAGGAGAGAATATACTCGCATTCGCTACTATTTTTTCGTCAGAGGATTACACTATTTTATCATAGTTTCGCCAGAAGACTCCTTCCTCTTAGGTAGGGGCATCAATGGCGGTGGATTTCGCAGGTTCGATGCCTGCGAAATCCACCCTATGTCTTTTCCATCTTAGCCTTTTCACTTCGTCTACGGTATAATGGTAGATAACAGAGGAGGTGAATCCTAGATGTACTTGACGCAATCGAATGTCATCCGCGGCTTGTCGAAACAAGAGTATACCATGCTCCGGGAAATGTGCAAATACAGCAATAACCTGTATAATATAGCGGTCTATACGATTCGGCAGCATTACTTCGATACCCAGCAATTCTTGCGGTACGAAGAAAATTACCCCATTTGCAAGGAAAATGAAAACTACGGCTTGTTGCAGGCCGGTGTTGCCCAGCAGATATTGAAGATGGCCGACCGYT
>NZ_APHY01000060.1 GCF_000417505.1 Megasphaera sp. NM10 | reverse complement strand
TCAAATTTAATTTCCGGGTGCTGTTCRAGTARCCAGCACACCTTCTTTACCATATTGACCTGCAGGGATTACATATACTAAATCATCTTTAGCCATCATGACTCCTCCTTTGGGTGAAAAAAAAGACTCCGCCCCTGTGGTTAAGGTTCGGAGTCTTCTTTGACTCTTGTTTCATGACCTATTTTATTTTCAAATCATGCTAAAATAATACAATCAATCAGTCTATTTGTCAATAGATTTTTTAGAAAAATCTAACAAAACTAATTATTTTGTAAAATTTCTCGAACAATCTGTGAAACAAGCTTGCCGTCGGCCTTACCTTTGACCTTGGGCATGACGAGCTTCATGACGTCGCCCATCTTGAGACCGCTCTGACCGGCAACGGCATCGTTGACGATCTGGTGGATTTCATCGGCTGTGAGCTGTTTGGGCATGTACTTTTCCAGTACGGCCATTTCGGCCTTCGTTTCTTCGACGAGGTCGCTGCGGCCTGCCTTTTCAAACTCTGCCAACGATTCCTTGCGCTGTTTCATTTCTTTGGCAATGACGGCACCGACGCCAGCGTCATCGAGTTCGCATTTGCCGTCGATTTCCGTATTGCGGATGGACGAACGGACCATGCGGATGACGGATAAAGCCGTTTTACCGGCTTCTTTGGCTTTCATGGCCGCTTTCATGTCCTGAAGCAGTTCTTCTTTAAGAGACATGCTATCACCCTTCTTACATTTGACGATTATGCTCTGTACTTCCGTTTCCGTGCTGCTTCGGATTTTTTCTTTCTCCGTACACTCGGTTTTTCGTAGTGTTCACGTTTCCGTACTTCGGAAAGAACACCTGCCTTTTGGCAAGAACGTTTGAAGCGGCGAAGTGCGCTGTCTAACGTTTCGTTTTTACCAACTCTGATTTCTGCCATTCTATTATCCCTCCCTCCAAGGTATGATAGGGAGTGCTTTTACTGCACACAATGAAATTATACTCAGATTAGTGTCATTTGTCAACAATTTCTGAGGTTCAGCGTATAAATTTACTGAATACATAATTGCCATATCCTAAACCGTCTTCACTGAGGCAGCAGCCCCGCTCGGTGCGTTCCAGGAGGCCCTGGCGGATGAGGCCGTCGATGACAGGACCGAAGTCGGCTTCGATGGATTTCCCGAAGCGTCTGGCATAATCGCCGTAATCGATGCCGACCCGGCGGCGCAGGGCCAGGAAGCAGTAATCTTCGACGGCCCGTTTGGCGTCGATGGCGACGGATTCGGCGACGACACTCTCCCTGCCGGCCTTATGGATATACGCCGGGATGTTGGCTATATTGGCCCAGCGCGTCGTCCCATCGAAGGAATGGGCCGATACACCGAAGCCGATATAAGGCTCATAAGTCCAGTATTTGCTGTTATGGCGCGACTCGAAAGGCCCTTTGGCATAGCTGGAAATCTCGTAGTGATGGAAGCCATAACCGTGCATGGCGTCGTGGACGGCCTTCCCCATGGCTTCGACCGTCCCGTCAGGCGGCAGGTGCCATGTCCCCTTTTCCAGGCCCGCCTTGAGCTGCGTCCCGTCTTCGACGATGAGGCTGTAAATGGACGCGTGGACCACGGGCAGCTGGGAAAGGCGCTCTACGTCGCGGCGGACGTCGGCCAGGTGCTGGCCGGGCAGGCCGTACATCAGGTCCAGGGACAAATTATGGATGCCAGCCGCGTAGGCCGCCTGGATGGCCGCTTCGCCCTGGGCTGCCGTATGGACCCGGCCCAGAAAGGCCAGCATGGCGTCGGAAAAGGACTGGACGCCCAGGCTCAGGCGGTTGACGCCGCAATCGGCCAGAGCCGCGGCCTTATCATAATCGAGACTGTCCGGATTGGCTTCTATCGTGATTTCCGCATCGCTGGCAATGCAGAAGGTCTGCCGCAGGGTCTTCAGGATGCAGCTGACGTCGCCGGCTTCCAGCATTGACGGCGTACCGCCGCCGACGTAGACCGTATCAGCCCCTTCCCCGGTATAGGGCGAGGCCGCGATGTCCCGGCACAGGGCTTCGACATAGCCCTGGCAGTATCGCTCCAGGCCGGCATAGGACGGAAAGTCGCAGTACAGGCATTTATGGCGGCAGAACGGGATGTGGACGTACAGGCCCAGCGTCATTCTTCGTCGACTTTGAGGACGGCCATGAAGGCTTCCTGCGGGATTTCGACGGTACCGAACTGTTTCATGCGCTTCTTGCCTTCCTTCTGTTTTTCCAGGAGCTTGCGCTTACGGGAAATATCGCCGCCATAGCACTTGGCCAGGACGTCCTTGCGCAGGGCTGCCACGTTTTCGCGGGCAATGATCTTATTGCCCACAGCGGCCTGGATGGGGATCTGGAAGAGCTGGCGCGGAATGAGGCTGCGCAGTTTTTCGACCAGGGCGCGGCCGCGGCGGGCGGCGAAATCCTTGTGGACGATGACGCTCAGGGCGTCGACGACGTCGCCGTTGATGAGGATGTCCATTTTGACCATAGGCGAGGCCTGGTAGCCGTTGAGCTCATAATCGAGGGACGCATAGCCGCGGGTCGCCGACTTGAGGACGTCGAAGTAGTCGTAGAGGATTTCACACAGGGGCAGGTTGTAGATCAAAGAAACGCGCGTGTCGTCGAGGTAATCCATGGTGACGTACTGACCGCGGCGGTTCTGGGAGATTTCCATGACCGTGCCGACCATGTCCTTGGGGATGATGATCGTCGTCTTGACCAGCGGTTCTTCGATGTGGTCGATTTTCGTCATGTCCGGCATCTGCGACGGGTTGTCCACTTCGACCATGGTGCCGTCCGTGCAGTAGACGTGGTAAATGACCGACGGCGCCGTCGTGATCAGGGACAGGTTGTATTCCCGTTCCAGCCGTTCGCGGACGACGTCCATGTGCAGGAGTCCCAGGAAGCCGCAGCGGAAGCCGAAGCCCAGGGCCGACGACGTTTCCGGTTCAAAGAGCAGCGCCGCATCGTTGAGGTGGAGCTTCTCCAGGGCATCGCGGAGGTTGTCGTAGTCGTTCGTTTCGACCGGGTAGAGGCCGCAGTAGACCATGGGCACAGCCTTGCGGTAGCCCGGCAGGGCTTCTTTGGCCGGATTGTCAGCCAGGGTAACCGTATCGCCGACGCGGCAGTCGCGGACGTTCTTCATGCTGGCTGCCAGATAGCCGACGCTGCCACATTCCAGGGACGGGACGGGATGCATCTGGGGCAGGAAGACGCCCGTTTCGATGACTTCAAATTCTTTGCCCGACGCCATCATGCGGATGCGCTGGCCCGGCTTGACGCTGCCTTCCATGATGCGGATATTGGCGATGGCCCCTTTATAGGCATCGAAATGGGAATCGAAGATGAGGCCCGCAGGGGCTTGTCCCCTTCGTCAGCCGGTGCCGGGATGCGCTGGACAATGGCTTCCAGGACCTTGTCGACGCCGTAGCCCGTCTTGGCGCTAATCATGATGGCGTCCGATGCGTCCAGGCCGATGACGTCTTCGATTTCCTTGCAGACCCGGTCCGGGTCGGCGCTGGGCAGGTCGACTTTATTGATGATGGGAATAATTTCCAGATCGTGTTCCAGGGCCAGGTAGACGTTGGCCAGGGTCTGGGCTTCGACGCCCTGCGTGGCATCGACGATGAGCAGGGCCCCTTCGCAGGCCGCCAGGCTGCGCGATACTTCGTAGTTGAAGTCGACGTGCCCCGGCGTGTCGATGAGATTGAGCGTATACTGTTTGCCATCTTTGGCATCGTAAATGAGACGGGCCGACTGGGCTTTGATGGTAATGCCCCGTTCCCGTTCGAGATCCATCGTATCGAGGAGCTGGTCTTCCATTTCCCGTTTGGGCACGGTGCCGGTCATTTCCAGCATCCGGTCGGCCAGCGTCGATTTGCCATGGTCGATATGTGCGATGATTGAAAAGTTTCTGATATGATCTGTAGACACAGGAATCCTCCTCTTTTTTCCTATTGGATGACGCCGCCGCCCAGGACGCGTTCGCCTGTTTCGGCGTCGTAAAGTACCAGGGCCTGGCCGGCCGTGACGGCGCGCTGGGCATCGTCGAATTCGACCCGCAGGCTGTCGCCGTCGGGATAGACCGTGCAGGCCGCTTCACGGGCAGCATAGCGTATCTTGCCCAGGGCCCGGAACGGTGCGGACGGTGCCTGTTCGACCCACGTCGCTTCACCGGCATGGACAGTCTTCGAGAACAAATCCTGTTCCGAGCCGACGACGACCCGGTTATGGGCCACGTCGAGGGCCGTCACATAATACGGACCGCCGGGACCGCCGAGGTTCAACCCCCGCCGCTGACCGATGGTATAGGCGGCAATGCCCTTGTGGCGGCCGATGACGCGGCCGCTCTGGTCGACGAAGTCGCCGGGCTTGAAGATGCCCTTGCGTTCGTGCTGCAAGAAGCCCTTATAGTCGTTGTCCGGGATGAAGCAGATATCCTGGCTTTCAGGCTTGTTGAAGACCGGCAGGCCCCATTCTTTAGCCAGTTCCCGCGTATGGACCTTTTCCAGGCCGGCCATGGGGAATAAGAGATGGGGCAGCAGGTCCTGTGTCAGCTGATAGAGGACATAGGACTGGTCCTTGCGGCGGTCTGTGCCGCGGAGCAGGGAATAGATTCCCGTCCCTTCGTCCTTGACGATGCGGGCGTAATGGCCTGTCGCCAGGAAGTCGGCACCGAACTGCTTGGCCTTTTCCCAGAGCAGACCGAATTTAATGAATTTATTGCAGGCAATGCAGGGATTGGGCGTCCTGCCGTGGACGTAGGCATCGACGAAGTAGTCGATGACGTCGCGCCGGAAGATATCGCGGAAATCCAGGGTATAATGGGGAATCCCCAGGACCGAGGCGACGGCTTTGGCATCGTCGACGGAACTGAGGGAGCAGCAGGCGTGGACGTTGTCGATGGTGCAGGCCGGGTCTTCTTCCCACAGGCGCAGGGTAATGCCGATGACGTCATACCCCTGCTGCTTCAAAAGGCCGGCCGTGACCGAACTGTCGACGCCGCCGCTCATAGCTACGGCAACTCGTTTCATAGTGACTCTCCTCTGCTTTTACGGACAGCGTCGCCGATGATGGCGATGGCTGCTTCGATTTCATCTAAGGTATTTTCTTTGCCTACGGACAGGCGGATGCTGCTGCGCAGCCATTTGTCCTCAACGCCCATGGCCTGGAGGACGTGGGACGCTTCGACGGCGCCGGCTTCGCAGGCCGAACCAGCCGATACGGCCAGACCCTGCAGGTCGAGGGCGATAAGCAGGATGGCGCTGTCCACGCCGTCGACGCTGAAGTCGATGATGTTGGGCAGGACGTGGTTGCGCCGGCCGTTGAGGTGGAAGCGGGCGTCGCCCTTGATGAGCCGGTCATGGACGGCATCGGTCAGGCGCCGCGCCGCCCGGACGCGGTCGTCCCGTTCGGCCTCCAGGAGTTCGGCAGCCTTGCCGAATCCGGCAATGGCGGCGACATTCTCCGTGCCCGCCCGCAGGCGGTGTTCCTGGGGTCCGCCATAGGCTTCGGCAGCGACCTGCAGTCCGTGGCGGATGTACAAGGCGCCGACACCTTTGGGGCCGTAAATCTTATGGCTGCAGACCGTGAGCATGTCGATGCCCTGTTCCAGCGGCCGGATAGGCACGTAGCCAAAGGCCTGGACGGCATCGACGTGGAAGGCGATGCCCTTCTGCCGGGCCAGGGCGCCGATGGCGTCGATGGGCTGGACCATGCCCGTTTCATTATTGGCATACATGACGGAAATAAGGACCGTATCATCGCGCAGGGCCTGGGCCACAGCGTCGGCTGTGACCCGGCCGTCGGCTTCGACAGGGACATAAGTCACGTCATAGCCCTTCCCTTCCAGGGCCTGGAAAGTCCGCAGGACGGCGTGGTGTTCTACGGCCGTCGTGACCAGGTGGCCGCCGTGGGGGTAATTGGCCCGCAGGAAGCCGAGGATGGCCAGGTTGTCCGCTTCCGTGCCGCCGCTGGTGAAGACCAGGTCTTCCCCTTTGACGCCCAGGCAGTGGGCGACCTGGCTGCGCGCCGTCTGGACGGCAGACCGGGCCTGCTGGCCGAAATAATGAAGGCTCGACGGATTGCCGTAAGCCGTCGTCAAATACGGCATCATGACGTCCAGGACGCGCGGGTCCATCGGCGTCGCTGCCGCGTTATCTAAATAAATTCGTTTCATTGATGATTTTGACTCCAAAGTTGACAAAATAGCTATAAAAAATAGCCTATTATTTATAATACCATAGGTAGTTGTTGGTGGCTAGGGGTTAGGGGTTCGTGGTTCGTAGGGGCCGTCCCAAAGGGCGGCCCGCTTGTGGGAATCCCGTTTGCTGGCGGCCCATTATTCGCGGCTGCGTTATTCACAGGATTCGCGGCGGGCTCCCCACGTGGGAGCCCCTACAGTTACTATGCCAGACTAGTGTCTGGCATAGTAACTTGGTACGCCGTCGACGTCGGCGCATTTGGTATTACAGCCTTCCTGGCTGCAGACCCAGAAGGGGCCGTAGGGGCCGCTGCGTTTCTGGAAGGTCCCTTTGTGGCAGCGCGGGCACGGGTACGGCGACGGTTTGGCGTCGGGCCGTTTCTTTTCTCCGTCGACGGGTTCGGTGTGGCGGCACGACGGGTAGTTGCTGCAGCCGTAGAAGTCGCCGTATTTGCCGTGGCGCTTGACCATGGCACTGCCGCAGACGGGGCAGGTCTTGATGCCGGCCATGTGCATGACGACTTTCCGGGCCGCCGTGACCAGGGTATCCAGGAAGGACAGCTGGTCGTGGAGGAAGGTGTCCAGTTTATCCTTGCCCAGGCTCATCTGATAGAGCCGTTCTTCCCAGACAGCCGTTTCGTCGGGATAGAGCATTTCATCGGGCAGGGAATCGACGAGGAGGTAGGCGTCATCTGTCGGCTTGAGGTACTTCTTCTTGCCTTCCGTCGTCAGGAATTTGCGCTGGATGAGCTCCTGGATAATCGTCGCCCGCGTCGCTTCTGTGCCGATGCCCTGGACTTCTTTCAATTTCTTCTTCAGGCTCTCGTCTTTGACGTACTTATAAATTTCCTTCATGGCTGCCAAGAGGGTCGACGGCGTGAAGCGCGGCGGCGGCTTAGTCGCCTTTTTGTCGACCTGGCCGTTCTGATAATGGACGCCATCGCCCTTGCGGACAGCCGGCAGGGTCCCCTTCTCTTCTTCGTCGTCATCGTGCTTGTCGCTCTGATAGAGGACCTTCCAGCCCGGCACGGTGACCGTCTTGCCATGGGCGACGAAGCGTTCATCAGCCGCTTCGATGACCATGCGCGTCTGGTCATATTCATGGATGGGATAGAATTGGGCAATATAGGCCTGGGCGACGAGGTAATAAATATGCTGCTGCATAGACGTCAATTTATCGAAGGGACAGGCTACGGTCGTCGGAATGATGGCGTGATGGGCCGTGATCTTGCTGTCGTTCCAGGCGCGGCTGCGTATCTTGCCGTCGGCACCGGCGACCCATTCAGCCAGCTTCCCTGCCGGCAGTTTCCCGAGATTGGCCAAAATATGGGGTACATCCTTGCGCTGGTTCACCGGCAGGTATTCGCAGTCCGACCGGGGATAGGTCGTCAGTTTCCGTTCATATAATTCCTGAGCCGTATCGAGAACCTGCTGCGGTGTATAGCCATAACGCCTGCCTGCCAGGACCTGCAGGGACGACAGGGACAGGGGCAGGCGCTGGGCTTCTTTTTTCTTGGTCTTTTTATGCTCGACGATGGTTCCGTCAGGCCGTTCCTGCAGGCGTTCGAGGATGGACTGGGCCGTCTTTTCATCGACACAGCGCCCTTCCGGGTCGAGGCCGCTCTGGGTATCCCTGGGCTGCCACTGGGCGCGGATGAGGCCGTTCTTATGAAGGAAATCGGCTTTGACGACGTAATACGTGACGGGGACGAAGTTGTCCAATTCCCGCTGACGGCGGACGACGAGGGCCAGGGTCGGCGTCTTGACGCGGCCGATGGGAAAGACGACGCGGTGTCCCTGACGGCGGGCGGCCAGGGTATAGGCCCGGGACAGATTCATGCCGATGAGCCAGTCGGCGCGGCTGCGGGCCAGGGCCGATTCCTTGAGATGGACGAAATCGCCGTTGCTGCGCAAATCGTCGAGGGATTCGTGGATGCTCTTCTCGTCGAGGGCATTCAAGAGGATCCGTTCGACAGGTTTCTTATTGCCGACGTAATCGAGGATCTCATCGATGAGCAGCTGCCCTTCCCGGTCCGGGTCACCGGCGTTGACGATAGTATCGACGTCGGGGTTGGCGATGAGGTCCGTAATGACCTTGAACTGGTCCTTACTGGCCGGGCTGACCAGGAGCTTCCACTGCTTGGGGATAATCGGCAAGTCGTCGGCGTTCCAGCGCTTGTACTTGGGATCATAATCCTGAGGCTCGGCCTGCTGCAGGACGTGGCCATAAGCCCAGGTCACGATGCCGCCGCCCGTGCGGATACAGCCGTTCCCCCGCTGGTGCGGATCAGGCAGGCACTTCGCCAATTCCCGGGCCATGCTCGGCTTTTCGGCAATAAAAAGTTTCATAAGGCATCTCTCTTTCTGAAATAGACTGTACCTTATATCATACCATGGTTGGGGATTAGTGGCTAGTAGGGGCCGTCCTGTAAAGGCGGCCCGCTTGTGGGAATCCCGTCGAATCGTGGCTCGTGGCTAGGGGCTCGTGGTTCGTGGTCCTTCTCTTTATAGTTTGTAGTACGGAGTTTGTAGTTTGCAGGAGATGGTTTTAAATTTTTAACCATGGTCTACAAACTAAAAACTACAAACTTGAACCTTACACGTGAATGCAAATTCAACCTCTCAGTCAGCTGACGCTGACAGCTCCCCTATAAAGGGAGCCTTGGGCGGGACGCCTACGATTGCGGTCCATGGGACCGCGGCGGCCTGCGGTCCGCGTTTATTCCCATTATTCACAGCGGTCTCCCCACGGGGAGCCCCTACGAAAGTCACCAAAGCCGTTACACGGCTTTGGTGACTTTGGCCAGCTGGCCGGCGGCTTCAATGGCTTGGACGAAGGCCGGCGGGATGTCTTCTTTTTTCAGGGACTGGCCGATGAGGCGGCCGAGGATGACGCCTTTGTTGCTGTAGAGCCAGGCGAAGTAATAGATGTACAGGGCCTTTTTATTACGCGGGTTGACGTGCCACAAGAGGCGAGCCGGGTAATCGTGGAAGTTGACGTCCAGTTTGCGGCAGGCCTTTTTGATCATGTCCGTCGTGGCCCGGGCGTGTTCGCCGCAGGCCGTGTTGATGATGCGGTCCAGGTCGCGGCGCTGGCCGTGGTCGATCATGGTCTTGGCCAGGTCCATTTCAAAGCAGATTTCGTTGGTGAAGTAGACGCCCCGTTTGCCTTTGTGGCTGCCCTTGACGTCGGCATCGTAGAGGGCGACGACGGGAATCTTGAAGTATTCCAGGAGTTTCTTGATCTTGGAGATGGAACTTTCGCCGCGGGCATTGATGAGGCAGATGCCGTAGTAGTCGAAGGGCAGGTCCAGAGTCTTGGCGAAGTGCTGGAAACAGCCGTATTCCGTTTCCCCTTCGACGATGAGGACGCTCCGCGAATAGAGGGCTTCCTTGACTTCCGGGAAGTGCATGATCAGGTGTTTTTCGATTTCTTCGCTGAAGTGGAAGCCAGCCCCGCAGGCCGCTTTGACCAGGCCCTGCTTGTTGCGGTACAGGCGGATGATGTGGCGGTAGTCGTCGATGAGGGAATCCGTCGAGTGGGTGACGACGAATAACTGCCCCCGCAGGCCGTCGAGGTTGAAAAGGTCCTTGAGGAGCGCACAGAACTGCGGGTCTTCATTGTTCAGGAGCTGCTGGTAATAATGCAGGACCGAGCGCTGCATGTAGGGATGGAGGTGCATTTCCGGTTCATCGATGGAGATGATGAGGGGCAGGTAGCGCTTCCCTTCTTCGTCGACGATGACGTTGTGTTCCAACGGTACAGCGCGGCTGATGGACATCATGTAGACCTGGGTGATGACGCACAGGGCGGCCAGGGAAATGAATTTCATGTTGTCCGCCCTGGGCCGGTCCATGCGGCAGAGCATGCGGGACAAGAGGAAGATGTTGACGAAATACGATGAATCGAGGCTGCCGACGGCGACTTCGTGATGGATGAAGGCCTTGGCTTCTTCCGACAGGCCGTCCCAGTGAGCTTCGCTCCATTGGGAGAGCTTCTGTTCCAGGGCGCGGTAAATACGCGGCGGCACGCGCTGTTCTTCCGGCATGGCCGCCGAATAGGACACGTAGCGCAGGCGGCGGATGAGTTCTAACGGCAGTTCTTCGCCGCTGTTGTCGTCGTAGAGATGGGGATACATGTCGCTGACATGCATTTCCATGCGGACGCGCAGGCTCTGACGGTGCTCGCCCGGCGTATCGGCGAAATACTCCTTCTCGCTCTGGAGCAGGTGCAGGTCTAAGGTGATGATGATGGGCCGGGTCACGTCGGCGTAGTCGTCTTCTTCGACATTGCGGCCGGCACTCATGTAGGAAATGAGGCGCAGCAGGCCGCTCTTGCCAATGGCGTTTTCACCGACGATGTAGTTGGCCCTTTCGTGGAAAGTCATTTCGACGTCTTGTAGATTCCGGTAATTTTGAATACGCATGTAAGTAATATACACAAAATCACATCCTTTTCAACATTACTTTTACTATACGTATTCGACAAAAAACGCGCTACTCCCTTCTTTTAGAGAGCAGCGCGTTATTCCTTTTACGTATCGTTCATGGTTTGATGAACGGCCTATGGGTTCAGCAAACATCGTGAAAAACGATGTGACCAATCTTTGGCGGGCGCCCCACGTGGTCGCCCCTACGATGAATGGCCTACGACGAACGACCTACGATCAACGGCCGCTTTCGCGGCACACTTTGGCCAGCCAATGGGCGATGTCGAAGGTCGTCTGGCCTTCTTTGAGCTGCCAGTGCCAGTTGCCGTCGGCGACGCCGGGCGTGTTCATGCGTCCCGACGACGGCAGGGCCAGGAGGTCCTGCATGGGGATGATGACTGTTTCGGCCCGGCGGCAGTAGGTATAGGCGATGAGGGCGCCGACGATTTCCTGCGGTGCCGCTTCATCGGACAATCCTAGCATCTGGCGGACGTGGAGCTGTTGGCTCGGCGTCAGGTCGTCTTCATACCAGCCGCGGATAGTGTTGTTGTCATGGGTCCCGGTATAGGCGATGCAGTCCGGCTCGGTATCGAAGGCCAGGCGGCCGTCGGCCCGGTCCTTGAGGTGGAACTGGATGACTTTCATGCCCGGCAGGTGCAGGGCATCTTTCAAGGTGCACACATCGTCGGTGATGACGCCCAGGTCTTCGGCGACCAGGCGGATCCTGCCGATTTTCTGATAGACCGCCCGGAAGAGGTCCAGGCCGGGGCCATCTTTCCAAGCGCCGCTCTTGGCCGTTTCCGAACCGGCCGGTACGGCCCAGTAAGCGGCAAAGCCGCGGAAATGGTCGACCCGGACTTCGTCGACGAGGTCCATCATGCGGCGGAAGCGGTCAGTCCACCACTGGTAGTTGTCCCTGGCCATGGCCTGGTAATCATAGAGGGGATTGCCCCAGAGCTGGCCGTCGGCACTGAAGTAGTCAGGCGGGACACCGGCGACGGACGACGGATTCCCTGCTTCATCGAGGTCGAACTGGTCCTGATGGGCCCAGCAGTCGGCACTGTTATGGGCGACGAACATGGGCACGTCGCCGAGGATGGACACGCCGTTTTCAGCGGCATAGGCCCGGACATCGTGCCACTGGCGGCTGAAGATGTACTGCATGAATTTGACATGCGATACGGCGCCGGCCAGCTCCTTGCCATACTGGGCCAGGGCTTCCCGGCTGTGATGGCGGATGTCTTCGGGCCATTCCGTCCAGCAACGGCCGCCGAAGAAGTCGCGGACAGCCCGGAAGAGGGCGTAGTCATCGAGCCAGTAGGCATTCTTTTCACAGAAGGCCCGGAACGGTTCCCAGGGAATGGTCAGGTCCGGATCATGTGACATATCCCAGAGGAGTTTGGCCTTATAGGCTGCCAGGCTGTGCCAGGACGCCGTCTTTTTCCCCTGTGCCAGGAAATCGTCTAAGGCTTCCTGTTTCAGCCAGCCCCAGTCGCGCAGGACTTCCAGGGAAATGAAGGCTTCGTTGCCGGCAAAGGCTGATTCCGACAGATACGGCGAATCGCCCATGAGAGGCGGCGTCAGGGGCAGGATCTGCCAGACCCGCTGGCCGGCGGCCTTGAGGAAGTCGACGAAGCGGTACGCTGCCGGCCCTAAGACGCCGTTGCCGCAGGCAGCCGGCAGGGACGTCGGATGCAGGAGGACACCGGCCCGCTTGGTCCCGGCATCTTTCCCCTGGAGGATGACCGCTTTCAACGGCGGCAAAGTTAGGGTGAAGCGGCTGTTCACGGTCGTGACCGGCGTCATGCGCGGATGGAGGGCATTGGTCAGTTTGCCGTAGGCCAAGCCGTCCGTATAGAGGCTGATGTTCCGCAGGGCCGACGGGTTGCGGTTCATGGCGATGATGAAGAAACCGTCTTCAGCGGGCTTGCCGAAGACATCCTTTCCCCCTTCGATGACCCGGGCAAAGGCAAAGACGTCGCCATCGGCGTAGAGCGGGATGAAACGGCCCGTCTGTAAAGCGTCGTGTGCTGTCCGCAGCCGCGTCAGGGCCTTGGTCCAGGCCAGGAGGTCCAGGTCTTCATGGCCCCAGGGATAGGTCCGGCGGTTGTCCGGGTCCTTGCCGCCCGTGACGCCCACTTCGTCGCCGTAGTAGATGCACGGCGCACCGGGCATGGTCATCTGCCAGTCTGCCAGCAGTTTCAGGCGCTTCCGGCCTGTTTCTTCAGCTGTGGCCACGTCGGTGCCGCCGGCCCGGGTGAGGACCGTCAGGATGCGTTCGATATCGTGGCTGCTGATGAGGTTGAGCATGGCATAGAAATTTTCAGGCGGGTAATTTTCGATGAGCCGCGTCAGTTCGGCATTCATGCGCCGCGCATCTTTGGCGCCGGTCATGAAGTCGATCATCAGGGAGCGCTGGGCGTAGTTCATGGCGCTGTCGATATCGTAGCCGCAGAGGTATTCCCGCTGTTCGCTGTAGCTGACCTTGTTCGACGCATCTTCCCAGACTTCGCCGATGAGGACGGCATCGGGCTTTTCCTCTTTCAGGGTATGGTAGAACTGGCGCAGGAAGGGTACGGGCAGCTCGTCGATGACGTCCAGTCGCCAGCCGCTGATGCCTTCGTTCAGCCAGTATTTGAGGACGCTGTCTTCGCTGTTGATGATGAAATCCATGTACGACGGCGTCGTTTCTTCTACGTCCGGCAGGTCCGATACGCCCCACCACGATTCATAGTCGTCGGGATAATGCTTGAAGCGGTACCATTCATAGTACGGCGACTCCTTCGACTGGTAGGCGCCGACGCCGGGATAGTTGCCGAAGCGGTTGAAGTAGATGCTGTCGGCACCGGTATGGCTGAAGACGCCGTCGAGGATGATATGGATGCCTTCTTCCCTGGCAGCCTGACAGAATTCGGCGAACTCTTCATTCGTCCCCAGCATGGGGTCGACGCGGAAGTAATCGGCCGTGCCGTAACGGTGATTGCTGGAACTTTCAAAAATCGGGTTGAGGTAAATGGCCGTAATGCCCAGTTCCTTGAGATAGGGCAATTTTTCCCGGATGCCGGCGATGTTGCCGCCGAAAAAGTCGTAATAGACGATGTCGCCCTGGCCTTCGCGCTTGCAGTAATAGGGCACATCGTCCCAGTCGCTGTGGATGACGGCGCCCTTCTTGCCGTAGAGGCGGCCCGACGTATGGGTACCGTGGCGGAAGCGGTCCGGGAAGATCTGGTAGACGATGGCGTGCTTGAACCAGTCCGGCGTATGGGCGTCCTTATCGTAGACCGTGACCTGATAGGCCGGCGGCACGTCGGGATATTTGGCCCCTTCGCCGCCGAGGCGGTCGTAGTTGTTGCCATAGTAGAAGGTCCTATGGCCATCGTCGATGATGAAATAATACCAGAGCAGACAGCCCTTGGGCGGAATGGTGACGATGCCCGTGAAGATGCCGTCTTCATAACTCATGGGTACAAAGGATTCGCCGACATTGATCTGCCACAGGCGGATGCGGGCCCGGCAGTTCTGAGCATCGCTGCCGCTGGCACGGAGGCGCAGGATGAGCCGGCTCCCGGAAGGAACGGCCCCAAAAGACGAGCGGTAATAGAATTCGTGAGAGTTGTGGTACAATCGTAAGTCCATAAGCGGTCCTTTCGTGGTTGGGGAAAGTAAAAGAGGCTGTCCATGAAGACAGCCTCTTTTTGAGTATTAAGTTTGCAGTGTGTAGTGAATGGTTTTAAATTTAAAGTCATCTGCTACAAACTAAAAACTCCGTACTGCAAACTATAAGTCAAAGGGACTATGCATAATGGCAGAAGCTTCATGCGACAGTCCCTTTTGAGTTTGCAGTCTTTAGTTTTTAGTGAATAGCTGGAAATGCAAAGCCAATTTCTACAAACTACAAACTCTGAACTACAAACTGTCTTTTATTGTTGTAATACTTTTTCGTACAGGTTCTGGTAGGCTTCGGCCGAGCGGTCCCAGCTGTAGTCGCTGGTCATGGCGTTGCGGACGAGGATATCCCACAGGGCCGTGTCTTCATAGTAACCCATGGCCCGTTTCGTCGTGAACAGCAGTTCGTGGGCGTTGAAGTTCGGGAAGGTCAGGCCACTGCCCTGTTTGCTGTATTTATCGAAGGGATGGACCGTATCCTTGAGGCCGCCCGTTTCGCGGACGATGGGAATGGCGCCGTAGCGCAGGGCGATGAGCTGGCTCAGGCCGCACGGTTCGTACCGCGACGGCATGAGGAACATGTCGGCAGCGGCGTAGACCTTGTGGGCCAGGGCTTCGTTGAAGGTGATGTTCGCCGATACCTTGGTCGGATGGCGGCGGGCCAGTTCGCGGAAGGCTTCTTCATAGCCGGCATCGCCCGTCCCGACCAGGACCAGCTGGACGTCGTCGTCGACGAGTTCATCCATGATGCGCGTGACCAGGTCCAGGCCCTTGTCTTCGACGAGGCGCGTGACCATGGCGATCATGGGGACGCCCCGCTTGATGCGCAGGCCCAGTTCGGCCCGCAGGGCATCTTTATTTTCCCGCTTGCCAGCCCGGGCGTTGGCGACGGAATACTGGCGCTTGATATACGGGTCCGTTTCCGGATTGTAGACGTCGATGTCCAGGCCGTTGATGATGCCCGTCACCTTTTCCCCATTGTCGCGGATATAGCCATCCAGGCCTTCGCCAAAGTACGGATAGGTGATTTCCTGGGCATACGACGGACTGACCGTCGTGATGTGGTCGGCGTAGACCATGCCCGACTTCATGTAGTTCACGCAGCCGTCACATTCCAGGCTGCCGTTGTCGAAGAGTTCCTGCGGCAGGCCAATGATGTCGCGCATGATCGACGGCGGATAGATGCCCTGGTATTTCAGGTTGTGAATGGTATAGATGACTTTGATTCCCTTGTAGAAATCATCGTGCCAGAAATCTTCTTTGAGGAAGACGCCCATGAGGCCCGTATGCCAGTCGTTGCAGTGGATGATGTCCGGCTTGAAGCCGATCTTGGGCAGCATGGTCAGGACGGCGCGGCAGAAATAGGCGAAGCGTTCGTCGTCATCGCCGTAGCCGTAGAGGCCGTCGCGCTTGAAATACCATTCGTTGTCGATGAAATAGACGGTCACGCCGTCCTGCTTGATTTCTTCGACACCGTAGTAGAGCTGGCGCCAGACCAGGTTCACGATGCCTGTCGTCACTTCTTTCATCTGCTTCTTCGCTTCTTCAGCGATGCGGCTGTATTTCGGAATGACCAGGCGGACGTCCATGCCCTTCTTGGCTAAAGCCTTGGGCAGTGCGCCCATGACATCGGCCAGCCCGCCTGTTTTGATAAATGGCACTGCTTCTGAGGCCACAAATAATACATTCATCGTATGTCCCCCACTTTCCCTAAGTACCGTATCAGGCGTCTGCTTCCTTTTTGGCAGGACGCCCAGTTCTTCTCTTTCTCGTTGCAGCAGTCTTCTTTTCAGACGCTGCCGTCTTGGCTTTCCCTTTTCCACGGGTCGTCGCCTTCTTTCCCGGCGCCTTGGCCGTTTTCTTTACCGTATCGTCGGCAGACTTATCGGCTTTCACTGTCCGGCGGCGCCGCGGTTTGGTCACTGCTTTTTTTTAACACTCCCTGTCAGCTGCAGGTAAATCGTCGCCAGCGGCGGCAAGGTCAGTTCCAGGGACTGGTCCATGCCGTGCATGGGCACATCCTGGGCCTCGAATTCGCCTTCATTGAGGACGTTGGAGCCGCCGAAGGCCGTGGCGTCACTGTTGAAGACTTCGACGTACGTCCCTTTCCGGGGGACGCCGAAGCGGTACGAATGGCGGACAACCGGCGTGAAGTTGCAGACGACGACGGTCATGTCCGTTTCGTCCTTACCCGTACGGTAAAAGGCGATGACGCTGTTGTCGCAGTCGTCGCAGCTGATCCACGAGAAGCCCGACCAGTCGCAGTCTTCTTCCCAGAATTCCGGATGGTCCACATAGTACGTATTCAGGCTGCGCACGTAGTCGTGCATGGCCTTGTGCATGGGATACTTGAGGAGGTGCCAGTCCAGGCTGTCATCGTATTTCCATTCGATGAACTGGCCGAACTCGCTGCCCATGAACAGAAGCTTCTTGCCCGGATGGGACATCCAGTAGCCGTAAAAGGCGCGCAGGCCGGCGAATTTCTGCCAGTAGTCGCCAGGCATCTTGTCCAGGAGGGAATGTTTGCCGTGGACGACTTCATCATGCGACAAGGGCAGGATGAAGTTTTCTGAAAAAGCATAGCATAACGAAAACGTAATCAGGTTGTGATTGTCCTTGCGGAACAGCGGGTCCAGCGACATGTAGCGGAGCATATCGTTCATCCATCCCATGTTCCATTTGTAATTGAATCCCAGTCCGCCGACGTCGACGGGCTTGGTCACGAGAGGCCAGGCCGACGATTCTTCGGCAATCATCAGGGCCTGAGGGTATTCCTTGAAGACGGCCGTATTGAGATGGCGCAGGAAGTCGATGGCTTCCAGGTTTTCCCGGCCGCCGTACTTATTGGGCTGCCAGTCGCCGTCGGCATGGCCGTAATCGAGATAGAGCATGTTGGCGACGGCGTCGATGCGCAGGCCGTCGATGTGGAACTGGCTGATCCAGAACAGGGCACTGGAAATGAGGAAGGACTGGACTTCCGTCCGGCCGTAGTCGAAATTCATCGTGTCCCATTCCTTGTTTTCTGCCAGCATGGGGTTGCCCGATTCATAGCACGGTTCGCCATCGAAATGGCGCAGGCCGTGGGCGTCGCGGCAAAAATGCCCCGGTACCCAGTCGAGGATGACGCCGATGCCGTTGCGGTGGCAGAGGTCGACGAGGTACATGAAGTCTTCCGGGCTGCCATAGCGGCTGGTCGCCGAGAAATACCCCGTCCCCTGGTAGCCCCAGGAACCATCGAAGGGATATTCGCACAGCGGCATGAGCTCGATGTGGGTATAATTCATCTGTTTGACATAATCGACCAGCTGGGGCGCGATATCGCGGTACGACAACATTTCGCCGTCTTCGCCGCGGCGCCACGAGCCGAGATGGACTTCGTAGGTCAGCATGGGCTTACGGTACGAATCGTAAGCACTGCGGCTGTCCATCCATTTCTTGTCGCGCCACGTGTAGTGGAGCTTGGTCAGTTTCGATGCCGTATTGGGACGTACTTCCGACCAGAAGGCATAGGGATCGCTCTTTAAGATGCGTTCGCCTGACGCCGTCGTGATGGCGTACTTGTAGATGTCCCCTTCCTGGAGGCCGGCAATATGCATAACCCAAATGCCGTTGCCGCAGCTGCTCCGCTCCATGGGATTGGCATCGGCGTCCCAGTGATTGAAATCACCGACGACGCTGACCTGCTGGGCGTGAGGCGCCCAGACGGCAAAGCGCACGCAGGGCTTGCGGCGCAGGACCGTGAAATGGGCCCCGAACAGACGATAACTGGCGTAGTTCGTACCCTGATGATACAAGAAGGTACTGTACTCGTCGATTGCACTGAGTTTCATATCTTATCCTCCTGATTCTTAGTTAGTGTTTGACCGGCTTGATGCGCCAAATGTCATCGGCGTACTGCTGAATCGTCCGGTCGCTGGAGAAGTAGCCGGACTGGGCGATGTTGACGACGCTCGAATGACACCATTTCGTATGGTCGCCGTAGCGTTTGGCGATTTCCTGCTGGGCCTGGCAGTAGGGCTGGAAGTCCTTGAGGACAAAGTATTCGTCGTTCCGGTCGAGGAAGGCCGAGTAGAGCATACCGAAGTGGTCCCCGCCGATAGAGCCGTCGATAGAGCCGTCGACGAGGGCATCCATGAGGCGGCGGATGGCGGCGGCGTCGCTGTACATCTGCCACGACGAGTAGCCGCCGTGGATGTAGTAGTTCATGACTTCGTCAGCCCGCAGCCCGAAGATGACGCAGTTTTCGTCGCCGACCTTGCGGTGGATTTCGACGTTGGCCCCGTCCATGGTCCCCAGGGTGATGGCACCGTTCATCATGAACTTCATGTTGCCCGTGCCCGACGCTTCCTTGCCGGCTGTCGAAATCTGTTCGCTCACGTCAGCAGCCGGGAAGAGGAGCTGGCCTAAGGAAACATTGTAGTTTTCCAGGAACAGGACCTTCATCTGCTTGTTGACCTTACGGTCGGAATTGACCATATGGGCGACGACGTTGATGAGGCGGATCGTTTCCTTGGCTTCGCCGTAGCCGGCAGCGGCCTTGCCGCCAAAGAGGAAGGTCCGCGGCGTGATCTTGAGTTTCGGGTTGTCCTTCAAGAGGTAGTACAAGTGCAGGATGTGCAGGATGTTCAAGGTCTGGCGCTTGTACAGGTGGATGCGCTTGATCTGGATGTCGAAGATCGAGTCCGTCCGCACGTCCGTATCGTAGCGGTCGCGGATGTAGCGGGCCAGGATTTCCTTGCGGTCCTTTTTGACCCGCGTCAGCTGTTCCTGGAAGGCCGGGTCGTCGGCAAAGGGCATGAGGTCCTGGAGCTTTGACGGCGTCCGGCGCCAGCTGTCACCGATGGTATCGTCGATGAGCGACGCCAGCTGCGGATTGGCTTCGATGAGCCAGCGGCGATGGGAAATGCCGTTGGTCTTATTGGAGAAGCGGTGCGGGAAGCACGTATAGAACTGGTGCAGCGTCGAATCCTTGAGGATCTGCGAATGGATTTCGGCGACGCCGTTGACGCTGTGGCTGCCGAGGACGGCCAGATGAGCCATGTGGACCTGGCCATCCCAGAGGACGGCGACGTCGCGGGCTCTCGATTCATCGCCCGGATAGAGGCTGCGGACTTCTTTGAGCCAGCGGTTGTTGATTTCTTCGACGATGAGGTAAATGCGCGGCAGCAGTTCCTTGAACATGGGGATAGACCATTTTTCCATGGCTTCCGGCAGGATGGTGTGGTTCGTATAGGCCACGGTGCGGACGGTGATGTTCCAGGCCGCATCCCACGATATGCCTTCTTCATCCATGAGGATGCGCATCAGTTCCGGGATGACCAGGGCCGGATGGGTGTCGTTGATGTGGATGGCCACATAGCGGTCGAATTTATAGATGCTTTCGTGATATTTCTTCTTATAATGGCGGACGATGCTCTGGAGGCCGGCCGATACGAAGAAGTATTCCTGCATCAGGCGCAGGCGGCGGCCGTCTTCATTGCTGTCGTCAGGATAGAGGAAACGGGAAATCTGCTGGACACTGTCCTTGTAGCGGAAGGCCCGGCGCCGGTCGCCGATGGACAATTCCTGGTAGAGCTGTTCCCGCGAATATTCCGCCCGCCACAGGCGCAGCGTGTTGACCGTATTGTTGTGGTAGCCGATGATAGGCACATCGTACGGTACGGCGCGGACAGACGAATACTTTTCGTGGACACATTCCAGGTTGCCGTCTTCGTCAGGACGCATGTAGGCGTTGCCGCCAAAGCGGACATAGACGGCTTTGTCGACTTTCTTGACTTCCCAGGGATAGCCGTTGACCAGCCAGTTATCGGGCAGTTCGACCTGCTGGTTGTCGACAATGCGCTGGTTGAACAAGCCGTACTGATAGCGGATGCTGTTGCCATGGCCCGGCAGCTGCAGCGCTGCCAGGGAATCGATGAAGCAGGCAGCCAGCCGGCCCAGTCCCCCATTCCCCAGGCCCGGATCGCGTTCGGCCGGGATGACCTTATTCAGGTCCCAGCCCATGTCTTCCAGGCCCTGGCGACAGATGTCGTCCATATCGATGCCCAGGAGATTCGATTCCAGGAGGCGGCCGATGAGGAATTCGATGGAGAAATAATAGACTTGCTTAACCTTCTGTTCGGCATAGATTTCATTCGTGCGGATCCAATCTTCACTTACCAGATCGCGGATCATATAGCGATGGTCTGATAGACTTCATTCAAGGTCATGTCCCGCAGATCTTTTTCCCACAAGATGTGAGCTTTCTCGGTAAATAACTTTTTGAATTCTTCCTTATCCTGCCATTTTTTCATATTGTCTCTAACCCCTTCATAGTTGCGTTTAGCGGACTGAACGTTTACCAATGCACAACGGGTTGTCGTGGCTGCCGCTCAACACAGCTTCCGGCTGGATGACCGTATTCTTGTCGCATACGACGTAATCGAGCTGAGCGTCATCGCCGACGACCGAGTGCTGCATGATGATGCTGTTGCGAATGACAGCATTTTTTCCGACCTTGACGCGGCGGAAAAGAATCGAATTCTCTACGCGGCCTTCGATGATGCAGCCATTAGCTACGAGAGAATTGGAGACATGCGATTCTTCCATGTATTTGGCCGGCGCTTCGTCCTTGATTTTGGTATAGATGCGGTGATCCATATCCTTGAGGAGCAGTTCATGCCAGATGCGGCTGTCGCGCAGGTCCATGTTGACCTGGAAGTAGGAATTGACGGAATCGATCCGTTTTGCATATCCCTGATAATTATAGCCGAAAATCCGCAGGCGGTCTACATTGCGCTGGAGCACATCGGTAATAAAATGGGTATATCCCCGGGCATAGGCCCGACGTATGCAATGCTGGAATACATCGCAGTCGATGAGGATTCCCCGCTGGTATAAATTATCGCCAGCTTTGACTTCCGGCTTGGCTTCGATGGCCGTGACCCGGTCCGGGCAGACATCGTCGATGGTCAGGACATAGCCTTCGCGGTCGAAGTCGTATTTCTGCTGCTGATAGATGAGGGTGACGTCGGCGTTGTGATGACGATGGAAGTGGAGGACCTTGTCATAGTCGATGTTCTGGACCATGTCGCAGCCCGACAGCAGGGCGTAGCGCTTGTTGGCCCGCTGGACGAAGATGAGGTTCTTATAATAAGCACTGATGTCCCCTTCTACGGGATGTTCGATGTCCGCCCGTTCTTCCGGCAGATAGAACAAGCCGTCGCCCTTGTGGGCCAGACCCCATTCCTTGCCGGACCGGATGTGGTCCAGGACCGACCGGGACTGACTGGAGAGCAGGAGGCCGACGTTTTCGATGCCGGCGTTGACCATATTGGAAAGCGTGAAGTCGATGAGGCGGTATTTGCCGCCGATGGGCAGCGTCGACAGCGGGCGCGTGTCGTTGATTTCCTGCAAGGGATGGTCTTCGCGCATATTGATGAGGCCGATCATATTACTATTCATAACTAGTGTTCCCCTTTCGCTGTAACTTGTTTTGGTTTCAGTTCCCCTTTGCGTCCCAGTACGGCGACAGACCCGTCTTCATTGTGGAGGACGGCGCCGGGATAGATGTGGCAGCGTTCGCCCAGGATGGCCTTGTCGACGACGGCATTTTCTTCGACGACAGAGCCGGGCATGATGACGGAATTGGTGACTTTCGCCCCTTCTTTGATGGTGACACCGTAGAAGATGACTGAATTGCTGACAGTCCCGAAGATTTCCGAGCCTTCAGCGATGAGGGAACTCTTAGCCGAGCCGTTAGGCCCGATGAGGTGCGGCGGTAAACTCTGGTTGCCCGAATAGATGCGCCACTTGCTGTCGCGCAGGTCGATAGGCGGTTCGTCGGCGATAAGGTCCATGTTGGCCTGCCACAGGCTGTCGATGGTGCCGACATCCTTCCAGTAGCCTTCAAAGGGATAGGCATACAGCGGGACCTGGTCGGCCAGCATCGCCGGGATGACGTTCTTGCCGAAGTCGTGTTCCAACTTTTCATCCTTGGCATCGGCCTTGAGGTACGATTCCAGGACGTCGCGGTCGAAGATGTAAATGCCCATGGACGCCAGGTTGCTTTCGGGCTTGGCCGGTTTTTCCTGGAACTTGGTGATGCGCATGTTTTCATTGGCGACCATGATGCCGAAGCGGCTGGCTTCATCCCAGGGGACGCGGATCGTGCCGATGGTGACCTTGGCGTGGTGTTTCTTGTGGAAATTGAGCATCTTGTCGTAGTCCATGGAATAGATGTGGTCGCCCGACAGGATGAGGACGTAATCGTCGCCGACCATTTCCACGAAGTTCAAGTTCTGGTAAATAGCATCGGCTGTGCCGCGGTACCAGTTGGAACCGCCGTCGCTCTGATACGGCGGCAGGACGTACGTGCCGCCCTTGGTCGAGTCGAGGTTCCAAGAGCTGCCGTTGCCGATGTACCAGTTCAGTTCCAGCGGCTGATACTGGGTCAGGATGCCGACCGTATCGATGCCGGAATTGCGGCAGTTACTCAGTGGGAAGTCGATGATGCGATATTTTCCGCCGAACAAAAGGCCCGGTTTAGCCTGGTCTTTGGTCAGGACGCCCAAACGGCTTCCTTTCCCGCCGGCCAAAATCATGGCCAGGCAATTAGATTTTTTCATAGAAGCTCCTCCTCACTTGACTGGGACCCGGCCGCTTCGCTTATGGTTTCAGTATGTATGATAATGGACATCGTGTCGTCAGACGGCGGGTCTTGGATTCAATAGCGTACCGTATACGCATATAATATACGCTATAAAGTATTTTATGATTATATTATTAATTATACACCAATTCTGTCAAGAATTTAAAGGGCTAACCGCCAAAAAATGATTAGCAGAAACAACTATTTTACACATTACAACAAGGACTGCTATCTTTTAAAATGTAACGTTTTGAACCGGCATGGAATTGCTCTATCGTAGGGGCGCCCACGTGGGGCGCCCGTCAGACTATGGGGACGACAAACAGCATGACCAGTATGAGCTATGCCCGGGATTCACGCGGGCTCCCCACGTGGAAGCCCCTACAAAAAAAGCGCTGCCGTCAGGGGCAGCACTTTTCACTAAATCGTATAACTATAAATTTTGTAAATTTCATACACTACTTTTGTTCAGCTTGCGCTAAGGCTTCCTGGCGGCTCAGGATGCGCACCGGGATGGGCAGCGATTGGAGTACCTCAATCGTCTCGCCTGCCGTGTCCTTCGTCGTCCGTACGAAGCCTATGCCCTTCTTGCCGTCCAGGGCCGTGACCACGCCCAGGTAGTCACAGCCTTCGATGATGCGGTTGATGAAGGTCATTTCCGACGGAAGGGCCTGGAAGTAGACCCAGTCTTCATCAAACATGGCTCTTCACCTGGCGGCGCATCATGGAATATGGTTCCAGCCGTTCCGGTACGGCCAGGCCGACGAGCTGCTGGGCGTGGCGGGCGGCGTCGAGTTCCTGCCCGTCTTCATCGACGATGCGGTCGATGGTATAGCGGACCAGATGGCCCTTGGGCTGGAGGAATTCTACGGTCTGGCCGAGTTTGAAGTGGTTCCGCTGTTCTACCCAGGCCAGGCCCTTTTCTTCATCATAGGACTTGACGAGGCCGATGAAATCATGTGTCTGGGTATTGCTCGACTGGCTATAGACCTGGTCGGCCGCCGTCGGCCGGGAGACGGAGAAGCCCCGCGTGTAGGGCCGATGGGAAATCTTTTCCAATTCGTCGAGCCATTCCTGGCGGACCGTGAAGTGTTCCGGGTCGGCTTCGTAGGCGTCGAAGGCCTGGCGGTAGACCTTGGTCACGGTGGCGACGTAGTGGATGCTCTTCATGCGCCCTTCGATCTTCAGGCTCGTAAAGCCGGCGTCGTAGAGGTCCGGCAGGTACGGCAGGAGACAGAGGTCCTTGGAGTTGAAGATATACGTCCCCCGTTCATCTTCGACGACGGGGAAATACTGGCCTGGCCGCTTCTCTTCGACGACGTTGTACTTGAAGCGGCAGCACTGGACACATTCGCCGCGGTTCGAGTCGCGGTCGCCCTGGGTGAAGTAATTGCTCAGCAGGCAGCGGCCGGAATAGGAAATGCACATGGCGCCGTGGATGAAGCCTTCCAGTTCGATATCGGGGACTTTGGCATGGATTTCCTTGACGTCGCGTAGGCTCACTTCGCGGGCCATGACGACGCGCGATGCGCCGTTATCGCGCCAGAATTTCGTCGATGCCCAGTTGGTCGTGTTGGCCTGGGTCGATATGTGGACAGGCAGGTCAGGCACGAGCTGCCGGGCCAGGGCGAAGATGCCCGGGTCGGCGATGAGGATGGCGTCGACGCCGATATCGCGCAGGTAGACGAGGTATTCCGGCAAGCCCTTGAGGTCGTCGTTATGCGGGAAGATGTTGACCGTCACGTGGACGTGCTTGCCCCGGGCATGGGCATAGTCGACGGCTTCCTTCAGTTCTTCATTGGAAAAGTTGTCGCTGAAAGCCCGCAGGCCGAAGGACTTCCCTCCCAGGTATACGGCATCGGCGCCGTATAAAAAGGCCATCTTCATCTTATCCATACTGCCGGCCGGAGCCAGCAATTCCATTTTTCCCATTCTCTTATCCTTTCCATTGCGAAACGGTCATGCCGTCGCCATTTTCAAAAAATACAGTCTCAAAAAGGGACCGGTCGCCGACGAGGTCCATGAATTCCCGCAAACGGGTCACGGCCGTGCGGTGTTTGTGCGGCAGGGTCCCTTCGATATAAAACATGTCGTGGTAGTCGATATTATCCGCTGCGACGATGGCGCCAGGCAGGAGCTTGGGCAGGAGATATCGCAGCTGGCGCACATACTGCCCTTTCGGCCCGTCGAGGAAGACGAAGTCCCACGGACCGGGAAGCTGTTCCGCCAGCGCCGTCCCATCGCCGTGGATAGCCGTAATGACCTTTTCATAGGGTGAGCGCCGGAAGAACTGGCAGGCCAGGTCATAGCGCTCACGGTCGAGCTCGATGGTCGTGATCGTCCCGCCCGGTGCCAGGAACGGTGCCATCTGCAGGGCCGAATAGCCGATGCAGGTTCCGATTTCCAGGACATGTTTCGGCCGGCACGACGCTGCGATGCCCGTGAACAAGGGCAGCTCGCTGTCGCGCAGGATGGGCAGGTTCCGCTCGCGGGCACAGGCTTTCATATCCTGGAACAATGCCTCCATCATGGCATGTGCTCCTGGACGTTCTTCATGTGCTCCTCATAGGTGGCGGCGAAGTAATTATGGCCGTCCTTATCGGCGACGAAATAGAGGTAGTTCGTCTGTGGTGCCTCGAGGATGGCTTCCATGCAGTCCATGCCGGGATTGCCGATCGGTCCCGGCGGCAAGCCTTCATAGCGGTACGTATTGTACGGCGAATCGTACTGCGTCTCGTTGATGCTGTAGGCTGCCTTGTGGGTCCCCATAGCATAGGAAATGCTGGCATCGGACTGGAGTTTCATGTGGATCTTCAGGCGGTTCTCGAAGACCGACGCGATGAGGGGCCGGTCCTTTTCGTATTTCGCTTCCTTTTCGATGAGCGAGGCCAAGGTGACGAACTGGTAGATCGACAGGTTCTGCTTGGCAATGCCCGCTTTCATGGCATCCGTCAAGTGGGCGTCGAAGTTCTTGAGCATCATGGCCACGACGTCGTCGGCCGTCGCGTCATAAGGGATGAAATACGTGTCCGGGAAGAGGAAGCCTTCTGTCGGGAAGGTCACTTTGCGATTGCCCTTCATATACGGCAGGAGCTGGTCCGATGACGAGGCAGCCTTGAGGAAATCGGCTTCGCTGATGCGCCCGTTGGCGGCGACGGCCTTGGCGATTTCACGGACCGTATAGCCTTCGGGGACGACCAGGCGGTCCGCTTCCGACTTGCCGCTGGTTAGTTTTTCCAGCAGCGTATGGAGGCTCATGCGCGAATCGAAGGTATACTCGCCGGCATGGATGTCACCGGCCTGTCCCGTGACGGTCGCTACGGCGCGGAACCACAAGGGGCTGGCAATATAGCCTTCATCGGTCAGGACATCGCCGACTTCCGAAGCCGTCATGTCGCTGCGGACGTGGACGTAGCCGCTCTTATAGGGCAGGAGGAAATTGGGGCCGAAATAGCCGTAAGCCACGGCGGCGATGCCGAGACAGACCAGCCCGGCTGCGGCAGCAGCGATACGGCGGCCCTTCTTTCCAAGCGGAACGCGGCGTTTCTCATGAAGTTGTGTCGTTGTATGATTCTGTTGTTCCATGGGGTATCCTATTTCTGTGCAGCCCAGGTACGGCTCTGCTGGGCTTTTTCTTCACTGTGATTGATGGCCTGGGCCTGTTTTTCCTGTTCGTAACGGGCCTGGGCAGCGGCCTTGGCGGCCTGGAGCTGGGCCTGGACGGCCGGGTCGGCCTGCGTGACCGTCCCGTCGGCATTGACGGTCTGGGCCGCATCGAGCTGGGCCTGGGCGGCCGAGACTTCATTGGCCAGGTTCTGGAGTTCGCGGTCATTCATATTGTGGCGCACGTCGGCTTCCAGGGGGACAGACGGCGTCGGCTTGACATCGACATAGACTTCGAACAGGCGCTGCCACGGCAGGGTGACATCGACGGTCTTGGGGTCGATGCCGAGATACGTCGACGCATAGCGCTGGAGCTGTTCCTTCGTGCGGCTCTGGAGTTCTTCGTTGAGCGTCGGGTAATACTGAGTGACGACGCCGGCTTCCAGTTTCTGCTGCATACGGTAGATGTAATCGCGGACATTGGCCTGGTACGCCCAGTTGTCGAGATACTGCGTGGTCAGCATGTCGCGGTGGGCATCGGCCGTCATATACTTGGACAAGACGCCCTGGGCGATGCCGTAGCCGACGGAGTTGCTGGCCGTATTCCAGCCGTTGTAGGCAGCCAGGCGGTACATCATCTTATCCTGATAGAGGCCGTAGACCAGGGTGTTGTCGGAGCCGTTGGAAAAGGCCATATCGACGATGCTGACCGGGATGTCGAGGTTGACGGCCTTTTCGATCTGCGTCAGGAAATCCCGCGTCGACTGGAGCATGATCGGGAAGTTTTCAAAGTTCGCCGATTCCGTCGTCGACGTCGTCAGCGGCGTGTTGACAGCCAGCAAGAGGTCCGGCCGTTCGTTGTCGACCATGGTGCCGCCGATGGCTTCGACGTGGGACGCGATGGTCTTGCCAATGGCCTGGCCGTCATAGCGGGGCACGGTCTTTTCGCCGCCGCCCAAGGGATAGATGACGGTGATCTTGGGATGATAATTATTGAAATCGTTGCTGGCCCGCGTGATGAGCAGCAGGCCCAGCTGGTCGGCACCGGGGAAGGAGCCGAAAACCGTCTTGGGGATGCCCGTACCGGCCATTTTCAGGTACTTCGATTCCAGCGACGACTGGGTGCTGACGGAATTATCGTCGTGCCCCAGGCTGTAATAGGTAAAGACGCCTTTGCGGGCATCATCGATGAGGCGGTAATTGATGCTCATGTTCTTGCGGCGCCGGTTATACCAGTCCTGGAGGTATTCCATGGGCACGCGGCGCATGATGGCGAACCAGTCATTGCGTTCCTGCGGATTCAGGCCTTCTTCGTCCATCTTGGCCTGGAGCGATGCCAGCTGATAGATGTCGGAGCCCATGGTCAGGTAATAGTCCGGTTCGACGCCCTTGCCGCCGGCCCAGGGACTGCGCATGACCGTGCTGAAGACATAAATGGGCACGTTCTTGTGCGATTTATGCAGCGCTTCGACCTTTTCCAGGCGCGCTGTCAGCGTTTCCATCGGCAGGTTATGCTTGCGCGAATCGACGAGGCCGCCATAGACCAGGGAATCGATGGACAGGACCATGGCATCGGCCTTGCCGGCATTGGCATTGACCCAGGCCATGAGCTTATCCGGCGAACCGTGGAAGTTCATGCCCGACAGATACTGGGCCGGCGGCGTCAGGACCTGATAGCCCGCCGCTTCGGCCGTACTGACCGTGTATTCATAATCGACAGGCCGGTCATCCTGGGGTACATATAAAATCGTCTTTGCCAGTGCAGCCGGCGAGGCACATAAAAAGAAAGAGGCTACGGCCAGGCTGACTGCTTTCTGTAACAGATTCACGTTATCACTCCTATTATGAAGAAAAAAATTGTACCCTTTATTATATCACGGCCCTGGGAAAATTTGTAGGGGCGCCCTACGCCCTCCGATGGTGGGCCCGGCGAATCCTTGGGATATTGAGGTGCAGTCGGATGGCCACCAGGCGGATGGCGACGGTGACGGAAAAGGCGACGATGGCGCCGACTTCCAAGGGGACCTCAAAGGGGATGACGGCGCCGTACAAGAAGATACTGCCCAGGAGGGACGCCGTCGCGTAGACTTCCTTGCGCAGGACGCCGGGGATACGCCCGGCCAGGACGTCGCGGATGACGCCGCCGCCGACAGCTGTCAGGACGCCGAGGGTGATGTCGAGGATCCAGTAGTCGGGATAATAGAAGCAGCCCAAAAGGGTCCCGGTAACCGTAAAGGAGCCGAGGCCGATGGCGTCGCAGACGAGATACCAGATGGAGAGCTTGCCGACGACGCGGCGCCACATGCGGATATTGAAATAGCGGACGATGATCGTGATGACGGCCATGGAGCCGAGGATGATCCACAAATAGATACTGTTCTTAAAGGCAGCCGGCGGGATATTGCCGATGAGGATGTCGCGGATGATACCGCCGCCGACAGCCGTCGCCGCACTGAGGACGAAGATGCCGAAGAGGTCCATGCGCCGTGAAATGGCTGCGAAGACGCCGGATACGGCAAAGGCCGTCGTCCCTAATAAGTCGAAAATCTGCCACCAAATGGCATCCATAATAGTTTCCCCTTCCCTGTTTTCGTGTTATGATAGACATAAATTTTTTTGCTAAGGAGACTCCATCCACTATGACTAAAGATGAATTTTATATGGGCAAAGCCCTGGCCGAAGCCAAGACGGCCTATGCCGTCGGAGAAATCCCCATCGGCGCCGTCATCGTCTATGAAAAGAAAGTCGTCGCCCGGGCCTATAACCTGCGCGAAAGCCTGCCCTGTGCAACGGCCCACGCCGAACTGCTGGCCATTGAAAAAGCCTGCCGCGCCCTCAATCGCTGGCGCCTGACAGGCTGTACCCTCTACGTGACCGTCGAACCGTGCCCCATGTGTGCCGGCGCCATCGTCAACAGCCGCCTGGACCGCGTCGTCTACGGCTGCGACGACCCGAAAGCCGGTGCCGTGCGCTCCCTCTTCCAGCTCGTCGACAACGATCGCCTCAACCACCGGACCGAAGTCACAGCCGGTGTCCGGGCCGAAGAATGTGCGGCCCTGATGAAGAGTTTCTTCCGTCAAAGGAGGAAGAAATCCCAGAGACTGTTGCATTAAGACAGCCTCTGGGAAGTTTTAAGTTTGCAGTTTGTAGTCTGTAGTGAATGCTTTTAAATTTAAAGCCATCTTCTACAAACTCTGTACTACAAACTATAAAGACTCGCTCCGTGAAGAACCCCTCCGGCCTTTCAGGCCACCTCCCCTTCTCAGGGGAGGCTATGGCGCAGGTATTCCCGGAAGGCTTCGCCCAAGTCTTCCCGGCGCAGGGCGTATTCGACGGTGGCTTTCAAAAAGCCCAGTTTGTTGCCCGTGTCGTAGCTGCGGCCGCTGAAGGTGTAGGCGTAGACCGCTTCCCGGTCGGCCATGAGGCGCAGGGCGTCGGTGAGCTGGATTTCCCCGCCCTTGCCGGGCTGGACGCGGCGCAGGATTTCAAAGATATCCGGCGTCAGGATATAGCGGCCCAGCGCGGCCAGGCGGCTCGGCGCTTCGTCGACAGCCGGCTTTTCGACCATGTCGATGAGCTTGACGACGCGGTCGTCGTCCGTCGGCTGGCCCTGGACGATGCCGTAGCGCGATACCAGTTCCTGCGGCACTTCCTGACAGCCGAGCATAGTAGCCCCCAGGCGGCTGAAGGCATCCATCATCTGTTTCAGCGCCGGCTGCTCAGGATTGTAGACGACGTCGTCGCCCAAGAGGACGGCAAAGGGCTCGTTATCGATGAACGATTCGGCACAGCGGATGGCATCGCCCAGGCCGCGCATGTGCTTCTGGCGGATATAATGGATATTGATGGACGAAATGTCCTGGACCAGATGCAGCAGCTGGTCCTTCCCCTGCTGGCGCAGCTGCAGCTCCAGGTCGATATTGGTATCGAAATGGTCTTCAATGGCCCGCTTGCCGTGGCCCGTGATGATGAGGATTTCTTCGATGCCGCTCTGCAGGGCTTCTTCGACGATGTACTGGATGACCGGTTTGTCGACAATGGGAATCATTTCCTTAGGGATGGCCTTGGTGACCGGCAAAAAGCGCGTCCCATAGCCTGCCGCCGGGATGACGGCCTTACGAATTCGTTTCTGCATGGTATCCTTCCTTTTCTACAGCAGCCAGGGCGCCGGCGATGACATCGTCCATATCGTAATACGTATATTCTGCCAGTCGGCCGCCGAATATAACATTGCGTTCATGGCGGGCTAAGGCCGCATATTTATGGTATAAATTCTGGTTCACCGCATCGTTGACAGGATAATAGGCTTCTTCGCCGGCCTGCCATTCAGCCGGGTATTCCTTGGTGACATACGTCACAGGCTGCCTGCCAAATTCAAAATGCTTGTGTTCAATCGTCCGCGTGTACGGCGTTTCCCGGTCGGTATAGTTCATGACGGCCACACCTTGATGGTTGACCTCGTTATAACGTTCCGTTTCAAAATGCAGGCCCCGATAGGCCAGATGGCCCAGGCGATAGCCGAAATACTCGTCAATGGGACCGGTATAGACGACTTTACGGGCTATATCCAGGTACGACGCCCGTTCGCGGTTATAATCGACGCCAGTCCGCACTTCGATGCCTTCCAGAAGGGCGTCGATGAGGACATTGTAGCCCCCTTCGGGGATGCCCTGCCAACAGTCGTCGAAATAATTATTGTCGAAAGTATAGCGCACGGGCAGGCGCTTGATGATGAATGCCGGCAGGTCCGTACAGCTCCGGCCCCACTGTTTTTCCGTATAGCCTTTGATTAATTTTGTATAAATATCCGTGCCGATGAGGGAAATGGCCTGTTCTTCCAGATTCTTAGGCTCCGTAATCCCTGCCGCCCGGCGCTGGCCTTCGATCTTGGCCGCCGCCTGTTCCGGCGTGATGATGCCCCACATCTTGGCAAAGGTATTCATATTGAAAGGCAGATTGTACAGTTCGCCTTTATAATTGGCAATGGGCGCATTGATAAAATGATTGAATTCGACGAACTGATTGACATAGTCCCAGACCCGGCGGTCCGACGTATGGAAAATGTGGGCACCATAGCGATGGACATGGATGCCGTCCTTCTCTTCACAATAGACATTGCCGCCGACATGGCCCCGACGTTCCAGGACCAGGCACTGTTGGCCGGCCTGATGCATCTCGTGGGCAAAGACACAGCCAAAGAGGCCGCTGCCGACGATGACGTAATCGTACATAATTTAGTTCCTCATTTCGTTATTAATGGCCTGCGGGAATCCCTGGTTCGCAGGCCGCAGGTCGCAGTTCGCAGTTATACCCCCACTACAAACTACAAACTCTATACTACAACCGGCAGGACAAACCCGGCCTGGCGTAAGGGGCTACCCTTTTACTGGTACGCCGGCACGCCGTACATACTTTCGGCCTGGCGGACGGCGCGGCGGATGGCCTGTTCGACGACGTAGGCGGCGATGGTCCCGGTCAGGCTCAATTCGGCCGAAACGCTGCCAACACTGGCGGCATAGAGAGAATCGCCGTCCGCCGTCGTATTGACGGGACGGATGGTCCGGACAAGGCCGTTGCTGCCGAGGGCGGCGATTTTTTTCAGCTGGGCCTTGTCGAACTGCCCATTGGTGACGACGGCACCGATAGTCGTATTGGTCGTCGTCCCGACGGCGCGCTGGGAAAAGAGGGTCGGCGTCTGGCCGGCTTCTTCGAGCATGACCCGCCGCGTATCGGCAAAGCCCTGGCCATCGCGGCTGCGCATACCGGCCAGGATCTGGCCGTTTTCGTCGAGGACATCGCCGACGGCATTGACGGCGACGACGGCACCGACCTGAAGGTCGCCGACCTGGACGGCATAGGCGCCGAGGCCGGATTTCATCATATAGTCCGGGCCGCAGAGCTTGCCGACCGTCGCCCCCGTACCGGCACCGTAACAGCCTTGGCGGAAGTCCCCACTTTCCGACGCCTGGCAGGCCGCATAGCCCATGGCGGCGTCAGGGCGGACGTTGTCGCCGCAGCCCAGATCATAGATGCACGATTCGACGACGAGGGGCACCTTGCAGATGCGCGTATCGAAGCCGATGTGCTGTTCTTCCAAATACTGCATGACGCCAGTCGAGGCATTGAGGCCAAAGGCACTGCCGCCGCTGAGCAGGATGGCGTGGATGCCCGACGCAGCCGCCATAGGACTGAGCAGTTCCGATTCCCGGCTGGCCGGGCCGCCGCCGCGGACGTCGACAGCACAGGGCGCACTTTCCGGGAACACGAGGACCGTGCAGCCCGTGCCGCCCTGGCGGTCCTGGGCATTGCCCAGGCGGAAACCGTTCGTCCGGGCCATGGCTAACATATCTATTTCTTTCATGAAGACACTTCCCTTTATTTCATCTTTTCAAAGTCTTTCCAGAGCATACTGGGCTGGATGCCCGTATTGTTCTGGTACTTGCCGTGCTGATACGTATCGTATTCGCCGTCGATATCATGATAGTATATCTGGCAGATTTCCACGTTCGGATAGATGCGGATGGGCTGGACACAGAAGATTTCCAGCGTCCAGTAACCGGCAAAACCGACGTCGCCGAAGCCAGCCGTGACGTGGATGAAGACGCCCAGGCGGCCGACGGACGACCGGCCTTCGAGCATGGGGATATAGCCGTCAGTCCGGGTATATTCATTGGTCCGGCCCAGATAGAGCTTGTTAGGCTGCAAGACGTAGCCCGACTTGGGGATATAAATGGTCGATGCCGGATTGGGCTTGGCCATATCCAGTTCTTGGTGGTCATAGACCATCAGTTCATTGTACAAAGACAGGTTATAGCTATTGGGATTGACCCGTTCCGGATGGAAAGGTTCAATGATGATTTCCTTACCTAAATGCTTGACAATTTCCTTGCCTGATAAAATCATGAGTGCCACTCACTTTCTCTAGTAAATTCACTTCTTATCATATAGCAAAACCGGTTCGATGTCCACGGCGCGATGAGCCGGTTTTTCTTTCCCTGTCTCAAAGAAGTCCTCTACATAGAACGTGACCTTCTCCCCTTCCTCCGGGCGGACGCGGTACAGCGAAGCGGTACGGAAATAATACTGATTGCCGCCGTATTCCCGCAGGAAGCCGGCCTTGCTGCCGGGCAGGATTTTTTCGATGGTCCCCTTGTGGCGCGTCTGGCCGGCATGCTTCTCGTCCATCCAGAATCTATGAAGCCCGTCCATCAGCTCCTGCCGGTCCGGTTCGGGAAAAGCATAGCTGTCGGTCTTGGCCAGGAGTTCGGCCTTGACCTTCCAATGCTGGTCCATGCGGACCCGTTTGGCCAGGAGGTAATGGAAATAGGCCATCTTCTCATAACCGCCCATATTCTCCAAAGCCTGGGCGAACTGGACCATGAAATTGACCTTGGCCTTGAACTCGCCGCCAGCCAGGAAGGCCGACGCCCCATAGCGGCGCATGGCCGCGCTGTCGCCCTCGGCCTGGGCGGCAAAGAACAGGCCCCGGAAAAGAATCCAGTGCTGCTTGTACTTCAGCAGGTTCTCCAGGCGCTGCCGCCCTTCCCCGACGCGGCCCTGGCGCAGCAGGCAGAGGGCGATGCGGTAAGAAAACCAGATGTCGTTGTCATGATGGAGCTGAGGGAAATAGTTCAGGGCCTGCCGGCACAAGGTGATGCAGTCGTCGTACTTCTCTTCCTTGACCAGGATGCGGCTCATGAGGGAATACCAGCGTTCCCGGTCCGAGGCAATGACCCGTTCCCGCCCCTTCAAAGTCACGGTCTTCTCCTGGTCCGGCAGCTGGTCCGGGTCGAGGCGGCACAAGTAGGACCCCATCAGTCCGGCCTGACCGGGCTGGTTCTTGAGGACATCGACCATGCGCCACACGGCCAGGGCATACGGCGTATACGGCCCTTGCTGACTGTATTTCAAGATGGCGTCGACGGCGCGGCGGAAATCCTCCGGTGCCTGCGTCCGTTCATCGAATTTCTGGATATATAAATAATAGAGGCACCAGCAGTAAATCCCGTGGAGATTGATGAAATCGGGGAAGGCGATCATGCCGGCCCGGGCGATTTCCCGCCCCTTCTTGTACTGCTTCGTCTTGCGCAGGGCATAGGCATAGTAATAATAATCCCAACACGTCCAAGACCGGTCCGGTGCCGCCTTGCCATACATAGCCAGTACCTCGTCATAGCGGCCGTCGCGGCAGGCCTGGCGGGCAGCAAAAGAATCCATGGAACCACCTCCGTATTTTTTCACAACATTTTCGTATATGATAAGGGTATTATAACATAAAAAAGGCGCTGTCGCATGAAGACAGCACCTTTTTTTAGCAGTTAGCGGATGGTTTTAAATTTAAAGGTTTTCACTAAAAACTACAAACTCCGTACTACAAACTATTTTCTAGCCACGGATCTTTTTAATTTGTTTTTCCAGTTCCGGCATGACTTCAAAGAGGTCGCCTACGATGCCGTAGTGAGCGAATTTGAAGATCGGTGCATCCGGGTCTTTGTTGACGGCAATGATGAGGCCGGCGTCCTGGATGCCGAGTTTGTGCTGGATGGCGCCGGAAATGCCCAGGGCGATGTAAATCTTCGGGGCGATTTTCTTGCCTGTAATGCCGATCTGCCATTCATAGGGAGCCCATTCTTTGTCGACGAGAGGCTTGGATACGCCGAAGGCTGCGCCGATGCGCTGGGCAAAGGCCTGAACGGCTTTCATGCCGTCTTCAGTCTGGACGCCGCGGCCGGCACCGACGACGATATCGGCTGTCGTGATGGTCAGTTCTTCCGCTTCTTTTTCGACCGGTTCAAAGTTCGTCACTTTGACGGACGGAGCAGCACCGGCGAAGTCGACGCTTTCTTTGATGATTTCGCCTTTCCGGGCCGGGTCAGCCGGCGTGCCGTGGAAAATCTTGTCGCTGATGGTAGCCAGCTGGGGGCGCGTCGTCGTCTGGATCTTGACGAAGAGCTTGCCCGTATAAGCCGGACGGATCCAGGTCAGCGTATCGTCATCGCCTTCAAAGCGGACGTCCGTGCAGTCTGCGACCAGGCCGACGCCGAGCTGAGCCGACAGGCGGCCGCCGAGGTCACGGCCATCGGGCGAACCGCCGATGAGGATGACGCTGGGTTCATATTTTTCAGCCAAAGCGGCGATAGCTTTGGTGTACAAGACGGAATCGTAGGCAGCCAGGGTACTGTCTTCGACAGCGACGACGGCATCAGCGCCATAGGAAATGGCTTCCTGGCTGGCTTTGGCCGTATCGGCACCGGCGACGAAGGCGACGACCTGTTTGCTCTTGGCATCGGCCAGCTGACGGGCTTTACCCAACAATTCGATGCTCAGCGGGCTCAGGGCACCGCCGGCGATTTCTATATATACGCAGATGTTCTGTTTCAATTCCATAATTCAGCCCTCCTTACAGCAAGTTCTTGGCAGTCAGTTCTTTGACGAGATTAGCCGCAGCGTCTGCCGGCGTAGCCCCTTCGATCATGACGCCGACCGGATTCGGTTCCGGTGCGAAGAGTTCCGTGACTTTCGTCGCCGAACCAGATTTCCCGACACTTGCTGCATCGAGGCCCAGGTCTTCCACTTTCCAGACATCGAAGACGGCTTTTTTGGCAGCCATCTTGCCGCGGATCTTCGGAGAACGCGGCGTATTGCTCTTTTCCGTAACCGAGACGACAGCCGGGAGCTGAGCCTGTACCGTTTCAATGCCGTCGTGGTTTAGGCGCGTAGCCGTTACCGTCGTGCCGTCGACACTGACCGAATTGGCATAGGAAATGAGGGCCATACCCAAACGCTGGGCAATAGCCGGCGGGATCTGCCCCGTATCGCCATCCGTCGAGCGCTTGCCCGTGAAGACCAGGTCGGCACCGCCCAATTTTTCAATGGCCTTGGCCAATACCAGGCCTGTTGCCAGCGTATCGGAGCCAGCCATGCGTTCGTCCGAGACGAGGACACCTTTATCGGCACCGATAGCAATGCCATCACGCATCATTTCACCAGCCAGGGCGTTGCCCATGGTCAGGATCGTCACCGTACCACCGATGGCATCCTTGACGGCTACGGCCGCTTCGATGGCGTGTTTATCAACCGGGTTGAGCATCGACGGAGCGCCGACACGGACCAAGTTGTTGTCTTTGGCGATTTCGATATCAGAAATCGCAGGAACCTGCTTTACCAAAACTACAATATTCATAAGTAAGCCTCCTTTTTTCGTCTTCTTATGTCACCTATTATACTCCATATTCAACAATTTATCAACGGATAATTATTTTTATTTACAGAATCTATATCTAACGTATCTTCCCATTGACAGCCCTAGGCTATTCTTTTAAAATTAAATAGTATTAAACAGGTTAATCGTTTGATTTTCCAGCTAATCTTTATACTTTTAGGAGGTTAGGAGGTTTTTATCATGTCTGAATCCCATCCGGAGCGGCGCCCTTATGATCCGCCCATGTCTCCGGACCAGAATTACGTTGAAATCAATGCTTATGTCGTCGGCTGGGGGCTGTTCTTCGCCGCCCTCTTCTCCCTGGCCGTCGGCTATCTCTGCCTGAAAATCGGCCAGACCGTCGATGCCTTTGCGCCCGTCTCCGTCCTGGCCATGGGCATGGCCGTCCTCTTCAAGCGCAAGAATGCCTTCCCGGAAACGGTCCACATCCAGGCCATCGCCAGTGCCGGGACCAACATCATCGGCGGCGTCATGTTCATCCTGCCGGCCCTGTTCATCTTGCAGCTCGACAGCCAGCTGACCTATACGGAAATGGTCATCCCCATCGTCCTCGGCGGCGTCCTGGGCGTCCTCCTGGCGACGACGTTCCGCCGCTACTTCTGTGAAGAAATGGATGCGGCTTACCCCTTCCCGTCCGGCCGGGCCGCTGCCGAAGTCCTGACCTGTAACGAAGGCTCCAAAGCTCATGTCATGGTCTTCAGCGGTCTCCTGGCCATGGCCTATGACTTCGTCCTCAACACCCTGGGCTGGTGGCAGGAAGTACTGTCGACGCTGACCTTCTCCTGGGGCCAGGCCGCGGCGGCGAAATACAAGCTGGCTTTCAGCCTGGATAACGACGCCGCCCTCCTGGGCATCGGCTACTTCACGGGCCTGCGCTACGCGGCTATCATCGCAGCGGGCTCGTTCTTCTCGTGGTTCGTCTGCATCCCCGTCGTCTACTACCTCGGCGGCGAACACGTCATGACCCTCCACGGCCAGGCCGTCCTCCTGGCCGATGCGCCGATCGACGCCGTTTTCTCGCAGTACGTCCGTCACATCGGCATCGGCATGCTGGCCATGGCCGGCATTATCGGCCTGGTCTCCATGTCCGGCGTCGTCGGCCGGGTCATCCGCCGGGCCGCTTCGGACCTGTTCACGTCGGGCCCGGCTTCGTCGGCCGGCCTCCTGCGGACCCAGCAGGACCTGCCCATGAGCCAGATTGTCACGGGAACCCTGGCCATGTGCGCCCTGTTCACGCTCTTCTTCCACGTCACCTGCTCGCAGAACATCACCCAGACCCTGCTGGCCGGGGCAATCATCCTCATCTTCTCGTTCCTCCTCTCCGTCGTCGGCATCAGCTCCATCGCCTTTACGGGGAACGAACCCGTTTCGGGCATGACCATCTTCATGATCATCGTCTCGGCCGTCTTCATGGGCAATGCCGGCATGAGCGGCAGCTCCGGTATCATCGCCATCCTGCTCATGGCCGCCTTCCTCTGCTCGACCCTGGCCGTAGCCGGCAACTTCATGTCGGAACTGAAAGTCGCCTACCTGACCGGGGCAACGCCGAAGAAGATGCAGCAGTGGCAGATCCTGTCCATCATCGTCTCCAGCTTCATCGCTGTCGGCGTCATCTTCCTCCTCGACCACGCCTACGGCTACACGGGACCGGGCGCCCTGGCAGCGCCGCAGGCCAACGCCATGGCAGCCATCGTCAAACCCATGATGGACGGCGGTGCCGCTCCCTGGCCGCTGTACATGGCCGGCGCCTTCTTCGCCTTCCTCCTGTGGATGATGAAGGTCCCGCCCCTGGCCTTTGCCCTCGGCGCCTACCTGCCCATGGAAATCAACACGCCTGTCCTCATCGGCGGCCTCGTATCGTACTTCGTCTCCCACAGCAGCAAAGACGATGCCCTCAACGCCCTGCGCCTCAGTGAAGGCAGCACCGTCGCTTCGGGCTTCGTCGCCGGCGGCGCCATCGGCAGCCTCATCAGCGCCGTCCTGCACATCGGCGGCATCGACTGGTTCCTCAAAGACTGGGTCGTCACGCCGGGAGCCACCTACCTCGGCATCGTCGCCTACTTAGTCATGTGTGCCGTCATCTACACCGTAGCCTGCAAGGTAAAGAAAGTATAAATAATAAAAGGGCCTGTCGCACGTAATCGTGCACAGGCTCTTTTTATGTATGCAAAAACATCATAGCTTTATGGTCGTTCTTCATGGACGGTTTGCTCGGACTCAGAAGCGGCTTTGCCGCAATAGACTCTGGAAATCAGGCGCAGGAGCGACCAAAAGGCTCCCCTGTGAAGGGGAGCTGGCCGCCAACGGCGGTCTGAGGGATTCTTCTGAAGAGGTTGGCATCGGCCACCTGGCCCCTAGCTGGTTCGCGTGCTCCACTCCTCTTGCCGAGAGTGCCATTTGCTGGCGTGCTGAAACTCGCTGCGCTCAACAAACAGCACGCCGGACGCAAAT
>NZ_APHY01000059.1 GCF_000417505.1 Megasphaera sp. NM10 | reverse complement strand
TCAGGTACCGAATTTCCAGATTGGCCAGGAGCAGAGCATGGTGTGTACTTCGAAGCTGAGTGCGATGGACGGGTCAACTTTAGCGACTTCTTCGCAAGCGACAGCCAGGCTGAGGAAGTCAGCGCCTACGCCGCCGTTTTCTTCTTCCCAGGGGATGCCGAGAAGGCCGAGGGTACCCATTTTGTCGAGGATAGCGCGGTCAAAGACTTCCTTTTCGTCACGTTCTTTGACAGTCGGTGCCAATTCTTTTTCTGCAAAATCTTTAGCCAGTTTAGCAATATCCTGCTGCATTTCGCTGAGTTTGAAATCCATAGTAAATATTCCTCCTAAAAATAATTCTTATTCCATACTAAAGGTTTATAGGAAAGGGACTGTCGCATGAAGTGTTCAGCTGCCATGCGAAGCCCCTCCTTCTAACAATGAAGTCTTGCTCTATTATTTGCCCTGGAAGTGTTTAGCGCGTTTGTTGACGAATGCGTCCATGCCTTCCTTCTGGTCTGCCGTGGAGAAGCAGAGGGCGAATACTTCGTCTTCGTAAGCGATACCGGTGACGACGTCGCAGTTGATGCCGCGGTTGATAGCCGTCTTAGCGAGCTGTACAGCGATAGGAGCGTTGCCCATGATTTCTTTCGCTACCTTTTTGCAGGTATCCATCAATTCTTCCTGAGGAACGACTTTGTTGACCAAGCCGATGCGATGAGCTTCCTGAGCGTCGATCATGTTAGCGCGGAAAATCATTTCTTTGCCATAGCCACGGCCTACGACACGGGGGAGACGCTGAGTGCCGCCGAAGCCCGGTGTGATGCCGAGGCCAACTTCAGGCTGACCGAATTTAGCGTTTTCAGCAGCATAACGGAAGTCGCAAGCGCAGGCGAGTTCGCAGCCGCCGCCGAGAGCGTAGCCGTTAACAGCTGCAATGACCGGCTGGGCAGGTTTCGATGCGTGTGAAAGTATCCTGGGAAATCTTACCGAATTTACGGCCTTCGACAGGGTTCTTAGTGGACATTTCAACGATGTCGGCACCGGCGACGAAGGATTTAGCACCTTCACCAGTGATGATGACAACTTTTACCGATTCGTCAGCTTCGATTTTGCCAACGCAGTCATTCAGTTCCGTAACTGTTTCCGTGTTCAATGCGTTGAGAGCCTTCGGGCGGCTGATCGTTAAAATACCGATACCATCTTCGTTGACGAATTTAATATTGTTGTAAGCCATAATGAAAAACCTCCTAATATAGTTATAAAAATTATCAACTATGTCTTATTGATTGGCCTTGCCTTGAACCAACCTTGTGACTACAGTATACAAATGACCAAGTTGGAACAAAACAGGAAAGGCTTGACCTTTTTTGCATAGAATTAAGTCCATGTGAATTTTTTTGTCAAAATCATTGTGATTCACTAAGGTATGTGATAAAATGTACATGCTCAATTGAATTAAATTTATACAGAGAATGAATGTATTTCATATATATTAAAAGCCATATATGTTCTATATAAAAAATATGACAATTTCGTATTGAAGGAGGTTACAACGTGATTTCAGATGGATATGCTTCAACGTTAAAACGGCTCATTACCTTCACACAGGCCAAGTTCATTTCCCTGGCCGATGTCGTCGGTTACGATGTGTCCTACGTCAATAAATGGAGCAACGGTACGAAATTACCGTCTTCCCGTTATGTCGAACGGATCAACGAAGAAATGGGCCAATACTTTGCCGAACTGATCACTAAGCAGAAGAAAGAGGCCAAGTTCTTTAAAACCTTCCCCATTTCCGAAAATACGGATGACCTGGGCTTTGAAATCGGCCAGTACCTCTGCGCCGCCTACCGGACGACGCTGAACCAGAACCGGGTTCCCAAGGGCAAAGAAAACCGCCCGTCCATCCAGGTCGTCACCGGTCATCACGATACGTCGGCTTTCTTGTCGGACTTGCTGCAAAAGGGCATTCAAAGCCTCGAAAGTGATGGTGAGCTCCTGGTCCTCGGTGAATTTTGTACTTTATACAAAACAGGGTTCTGGAAATATTTCGAAGGCCTCGAATTACAGCACAGACTGACCATCCGCGTCGGCCTGGACTTAGATAAAATTGAAAGCAACTTCGATGATTTAATCACGGTCTATCGTACGCTAGATAACTTTTTGGATATCGATTTCGTCTTTTATGACATCCAGGATACGTCCAATGCCAACCTCATCATCCTCAAGGGCGCGTTCGTCGTTCAATATGCCCTGGACACACAGCCCCGCTTCAAGATGTGTACCTATATTTTCGACGAATCCTTAGTCGGTGATATTTATGAAAAATTCAGTTTCAACGGAGCTGAAAAGAAACCGCTCATGTCGACGGTCAGCTCTCTGGGACTGGAAGAACTCGGCTATCGCACGGCCTTCTATGCGACAACGAAATTCTTCTTCTACTTGACCATCGGCTTTGAATTCCTCCTTCCTCACGAAGTCTTCGACCACATCAGCGAAACCGTATCGCCGGAACAGGCCTTTGCCATCCAGCGCCTCTGCGTCACGTGGGAAGAAATCCTCAATGCTTCGGAAATCACCTTCATCATGCCGACGACATCGCTCCTGCGCTACGTCGAATCGGGCTACATCTACCTGACCGACATCGAATACCGCTTGACTGCGGAAGAACGGAAAGCGCATATCAAGAGTATCTTTGAAGGCCTGGAAAAGAATCCCAACTTAACGACTGGCGTCCTCTTGCCGACCGTCAGCGACGGCATGTACACGGGCAAGGACTTGTCCTTCTATTCCAACTACAAGACAGGCTTCCTGAAAAAGAACAAGCGGAATATCCACAACGACGCCGATTCGTTCTACGTCATCAGCAGCAACCGTCTCCACTCCATCCTGCTCAATGCCTTCCAGAACATGAAGAATCAGCCGTCATACCGCCAGTATGATTTAGAAGCCTTAAAGAAAAAATACGAAACGTATAAACCGCTCATCGAAAGGACCTTGTCCTTGTCGAAGTAAAAAAAGAGGCTGTCGCATTAAGACAGCCTCTTTTTCTGTAGGGGCGCCCACGTGGGGCGCCCGCCCATGCAAATCGGCTACAGGCATCATAACATATACCTGACGGGCTCGCCACGTGCGAGCCCCTACAATCAAAAAAAGAAGCTTGTCGCAAATGCGACAAGCCCTTTTTTTACAGTCCGCAACTCACAGCGTAGTCCGCGGCTGTGTCAAAACCTCTCAGGCCGCCTTCGGCGGCCTGCTCCCCTATCAGGGGAGCTTTTCTGCAAACTACAAACTCTGTACTACAAACTATTATTTGTTCATTTCTTCTTTCATCTTTTTCAAACCCATGGGTTTATCTTCAAAGAGGAAGGCCGGCATGACTTTGACTTCGTCGATGATCGGCGTGAAGCCCATCTGGTCGAGGACGTCTTTCTGGAGGTCGATGCCCGGGGCGATTTCGGTCAGGTGGACACCGTCTTCTTTCATTTCGAATACGGCACGTTCTGTGATGTAGAGGACATGCTGTTTATGTTTACGGGCATAGTTGCCGCTGAAGGTGATGTGACCGACTTCGGGAACGAATTTCTTGACTTTCCCTTCCTGCAGGATGTGCAGTTCACCGTCTTTGATTTCTTCGCGGAGTTTCCCTGTCGTAAAGGTCCCGCAGAAGACGACGTTCTTCGTATTCTGGGTGATGTTGACGAAGCCGCCGCAGCCGGCAATGCGCGTACCGAATTTGGATACGTTGATATTGCCTTCTTTATCGCATTCGGCCAGGCCCAGGCAGGTCAGGTCCAGGCCGCCGCCATCGTAGAAGTCGAACTGTGTAGCCTGGTCCATGTAGGCTTCGGCATTGACAGAAGCCCCGAAGCGGACGCCGCCGAGAGGTACGCCGCCGATGGCCCCGGCTTCGACAGTCATGGTCAAGCTGTCGCCGATGCCTTCTTCGTTGGCTACGGACGAGACGAGTTCCGGAATACCGATGCCCAGGTTGATGACGGCTTCACTGCTCATATTGAGAAGCAACAGGGCTGCCCGGCGGGCAATGACTTTCTTGGCATTGAGCGGAGCCGGATCCAGGGCTTTGACGGGAATCGTCGTTTCGCCCGTCAGGGACGGGTCATATTCGCAGTCGAAGGACTGCTGCCGTTTCGTTTCGTCATCGACCTGAACGACGTAGTCGACGTAGATGCCCGGTACTTTGACCAGTTTCGGGTCGAGCGTGCCGCCTTTGACGATTTTTTCAACCTGGACGACGACGATACCGCCGCTGTTATGGACGGCCTGTGCCAGCGGCGTGGCATCGAAAGGCGATACTTCCTTGGTCAGGACGACGTTGCCCCATTCATCGGCATAAGTCCCGCGGATGAAGCCGATATTCATATCCATACGCGGATAGAAGAGCTGGTCATGGCCTTCGATGTTGATGACTTTGACGAAGTCTTCCTTGGTGACGTCATTGAGACGGCCGCCGCTGATGCGGGGGTCCGCAAAGGTATCGAGACCGACGTGGGTAATCGTGCCTAAGCGATGAGCTGCGACGTCACGGAAATACTGGGACAGCGTGCCCTGGGGCAGGTTGTAGGCCTGGATCTTATTTTCATTGACTAATTTCTGCAGGGCCGTAACGGCGTTCCAGTGGCCGAGGATGGCTTTTTTCAACATCCCTTCGTGGGCGAAGTGGTCGCCGCCGCGGCCATCCGTATTCCCCTGGGAAGCGGCATAGATGAGCGTCAAATCTCTCGGCGAACCCGTATTGAGGAAGCGTTCTTCCAGGGCGCTGGTCAGCGCTTCCGGCTGTCCGGAACCGACGAAACCATTGGTCGTGACGACGTCACCGTCTTTGACGAGCTGAGCTGCTTCTTGAGCTGTAATTATTTTCACTTGTTTCATGTCTTCCATCTCCTATTTCTTCACGTTTGTTATATGCATTTCGTGAATTCATTATACAAAGGAAGCATATGGAATGATAGACGAAAAGGATGGACTAAATTGGTAGGAAAAAATTCCATGAAGTCAAATTACTGGGCTTCCAGGGCATTCCAGGCTTCATCAGCTCGTTCGACGAACATCTGGCGGACCGCTTCATTTTCTCCCAGGCCATGGATATAGGTCGTAACCGTGAAGCCTTCTTTTTCCAGGATACTCTTATGGGAATCGGCATCGGCACCGGCCATGTCGTTATTGGCATGGTCGCCGGCGACCATCATCATGGGCATGAGGATGACGTGCTTGATGCCCTTGGCTTTCAGCTGGGGAATGACTGTATCCAGATGGGGCCAGCCTTCGACAGAGTAGATGTAGACATTGCCCAGATCAGCTGCATCGAGGCGGTTCTGGACGACGGAGTAATAAGCATTGGCCGGATGCGGCGTGCCATGGGCCATGACCAGGATGGCGTCTTTCTTGCCAATTTTCGGGAACTGTGTCGAGAAGGCTTTGACGAATTCAGCGATGTCGTCGCGCTGGTCTTCCTGTCCCATCCAATACATGAGCGGCGTGCCGAGGGTCAATTTCTTGAAATCATGTTTGTAGAGGTCGAAAATAGCCGTATCATAAGCATATTCCATACCCGGGATGATGTCCAGGGAGGTAATGGCCACGCGCGTATAGCCTTCTTTTTTCAGCTGGGCCATGGCCTGTTCCGGCGTCGGTACGGTCACGCCTTCTTTAGCCTTGATGCGGTCGACGATGATATGCGACGTGAAGGCGACGACGACTTTCTGATCCGGATGGGCCGCCTTGATAGCCGATACAGTCTGGTCGATGGTCTTCTGGCGGCTGTCCTTATAGGTCGTGCCGAAGCTCAATACCAGGATGGCGTCTTTATTGGCTTCGTTCTGCATGTCCGGGTTGTTGTACGTGCGGACCCCGATTTCCGCGGCCTTTTTCAAAGCCGGCGTAGCGTCCTTGACTTCCGGGTTCAGCGTATAGCCGGCAGCAAAAGAGGGCGCCGAAAAAGCACCAAACGACGTCAGGGCCAAAGATAAAATCAGCGCGGTCTTTAATTTTTTGTGGAACATAATCATCTCTCCTTTGATAAAAAATATAAAAAAAGAGGCTGTCACATGATGGCATAAGCCTTCATGCGACAGTCCCTTACATACGAGTCCTTCACGGCCAGCAGCTCATAAAAAGCGGCTCGCCGTAAAAATCGCCATCCCCATCGCTCGCAGGTCAACCGGTGATCCTAATCAGGCAGTTCTTCTGGCTCGGATTCATGGCCATGGCTGCGCCTTCCCATACGCGGACGTACAGTGACATCATTGCAGCCTGGCTCCTCCTTACAGCGGCGGGACCGCGCCGGTTTTGCACCGGACTTCTCTATTGAGCTTACGCACCTGATTGCACTATGGAATTGTATGAATCCTTACAGGACTAACGTCGGGGCGACATACGTACGGGCCAGTAATTCCTGATTCAGGGCATAGAGGCCTTTGGCATCGCTGCCGAACATCTTGTATTTCTTGATCAAATCGTCGGCATTCTTTTCTTCTTCGCCCTGTTCCTTGACGAACCAGTCGAAGCACTGCATGGTCCGGTAATCGTGGACTTTATCGGCAGCCTGATAAATCTTGTTGATCAGCGACGTGACATACTGTTCATGAGCCAAGCCAGCTTTGAGGACCGCTTTGATGCTGTCAAAGTCGTTCTGCGGTTCGGCGATGGCCGAGAAGGTAACGCGTTCGCCGTTGTTATGCAGATATGTCCGCATGAGCATCGCGTGATCCCGTTCTTCCTGGGCCTGGACATCATACCAGTTGGCAAAGCCGTCGAGGCCATTGTCATAGAAATAGTTGGCAAAAGCTAAATACAAATATTCCGAATAGAATTCCTGATTGATCTGGGTATTGATTAATTCTTTTACTTTTGCATCGAGCATAACGGTACCTCCTTGAGATATGTCTCAAAACGTGTACAGAACTTCATCGGTTTTCTTGAACCGTCCTTATTATATCACATTTGACCCTATCAGGAACACTTCTTATTTGACTTTTTGCTCATCAATGGCATTCTTGATGCTCTTCAAGTCCTTGATATCGACTTCTTTCAGGAGCTGGCGGAACCGGGCCAGCTGTTTTTCGACTTCCGGTGACAATTTCGGGAATTTCGGGTTAATGGCCTTGAGTTCCTTGAGGACGATCTGGGCGACGACATAGCGCGTATACCACTTGTCATCAGCCGGGACGATGTACCAGGGAGCGTACTTCGTCGACGTGGCCGATAAGACTTCGCCGTAGACTTTCTGATAGCGGTTCCAATATTGCCGTTCCTCGATGTCAGACATGTCGAACTTCCAATTCTTCTGCTGAGTCAGGATGCGGTCGATGAGGCGTTTCTTCTGTTCATCTTTCGATAAATGGAGGAAGATCTTGACCATAGGGAAGCCATTTTCCGACAAGTACCGTTCCCAGTCGCATATCTGGCGGTAGCGCGTTTCCCAGATATCCTTGCGTACCAGTTTTTCCGGCATACCGTCGCTTTTGATGAGGTTGTGGATGCGGGCGACGACGACTTCTTCATAGTGCGAGCGGTTGAAGATGCCGATTTCACCCCGGCCGGGCAGGGCTTTATTGATGCGCCACATATAGTCGTGATCCAGTTCTTCCGAGCTCGGTTTCTTGAAGCTGTGCACTTTGACGCCAGCCGGATTGAGGTGGGCAAAGACGTGTTTGACCGTACCGTCTTTCCCGGCCGCATCCATGGCCTGCAGGACGATGATCAGGCCGTAGTGATTGTCGGCACAGAGCTTTTCCTGTAAATCCTGCATTTCGGAAATCGTCTGGTCAAGCAGTTCGCCTTTGACCTTCTTCTTGTCGATGTCCACATCGCAGGTCGTCGACCACTGGGTCAAATCGATTTTTTTGCCTTCTTCCGCTAAATATCGGGAAATATCCATAGTAAAAACTCCTTTCTCTATCTATAGTGCTTCTCACAAGACTGGCTGTGGGCCGCCTTTTCCCCAGCGGCTCCGCTTCCCGTTTTTATAGTTGATGTTGATGGACCCTATCTTGACTTTGCCATTGACAATGGAAAAAGCGTCCGTCGATACGTCACCAAAGAACATGGAAATGACGACGTCCCGGAAGTTCAAGATCTTGCCATCCTGAGCGAAAGAGCCGGAAATGCCCCGGAAGGGCAGCTGGTGATAGCGTCCCGGGCCGGACTGGAAATCACCGTAAATCGCCTTGGTGCCGGTCGTTTTATTTTCTTCCATGTGCAGATTCAAGTCGACGTTGCAGCGCAGGAAGAGGTCATGGGCCGCAATGCCGCCTTTGAGCTGGGAGCCGGTCATGTCCGCCGTATACGATTTATCGTCCAGGTTTACCTGTCCATGACCTTTCATGGAGCCGCCGAAGACGCCGGCCGTGACTTCGTTTATATCGAGCAGGCCCTGTTCATAATGGACCTGTCCTACGACATCCGTAAAGACCAGGGCCGTAATATCCAGACGGTCCATCTTCAAAGTGCCGTCGATGACCGGGGCATATAAAGGGCCGCGGATGTCGGCCGAAACTGTCGCCGGGTCGTCGATATCCAGGCCGGCCCCGAGAGAACGGGGATTGCAGTCGCTCAGCAAGAGCGACAGGTTATACTGCGGTGTTTCTTCTTTGAAATCCAGGCTGCCGCGGATGCGCAGGGACTTGGCATCGATCATGCCGGAAAAGTGACCGGCCCGCAAGTCGATTTTCGTCTTGCCTTTAGTATGGATGGCCGAAGAGAACTCGACATCGCCGATCTTGAAATAACGGCCTGGCGCTTCAGCTTCGATGACGCTCTGATGCAGGGCGACGTGGCAGTTAAAGGGGCGGTTGCTCTTAGGCCCTGTGACCTTGACCAAATCCTTCGGGCCGCTGCTGTGATGGTCACTGGCCTTCTTGATATGCTGTAACTCCATTTTATCATTAAAGATCAAATGAATATAGGCATTATTCAAAGTCACGTCTTCGACAGTCTGCGTACCGATATGACCGGTCAGGACATCGCTCAGTTTGACCGTAAACTGGCCTTCCGGTATCTGGACCAGCGTATCCCCATCTTCATCGTGCCATACCAGGCCCTCAAAGGACACGGTTCCGCCTGGCGTCGCCGTCAGGCGTTCCACCGTGACCGTACCGGGAAAGAGCTGGCGTTCTGCGACGACTTGGTTGAAGATATCCGCCGCTTTGTAGCTCATGTAGAAACAGAGTCCGTAAAGAACGGCGGCGGCGATCAAGGTAATCGCCCCCATGCGTTTCAGTTTTCGTTTATGTCGGACATACCATTTATTCCACATGTTCTCCCGTCTTCTTTGCACTCATATCACTGATTTTCCAGGTGTTCCCGTCTTTTACCATCGTCACCTGACCGTTGAAATACTGGACTTTGACCTTGGCACTGCCTGGGATACGGTCCCGCGCTTTCAAGGTGAAGGAAAAGGTCGTCTTATCGCTTCCGGAAGCGATTTTGCGGAGATTGGAAACGTCGCTGGACAAGGTGTTGGCGTAGCCCGGCGCGTAACCATCATAGCCGCCGACAGAATTCTGGAATTCCCCAGTCAGCATCTGGAAGGCATCTTGCAGGTCGTGATTGGAAATGGCCTTATGGTAAGCCAGGAAAGCCTGCTTCGCGCCATCTGTCTTTTCATCGGCCAGGCGGACGCTGATATATTCGACGGTCTGGCTGTTCTTGCTGACGGCAAAGCGCAGGATTCCCTGTTTCCCGTCATCGGTCTTAAAGGTATATTCATAATGAATCTGGGCACCGTATTCCGAGGCCTGGTAATCGTCACCATAGGCATTGACGACGTCATCCAAAGAGCTGCCCTGATGGATGCCCCGCTTGCTCTGAGCTGCCGGCGAGGAGGATGTCAGCATGATGACTTTATCGTCTTTGACGACGACATCCATATCGGTAAACTTATGATGAACGGCACCGTCTTTACTATCCGACGTGCTGAGTTCCCGGCCCAGGCCGTCTTTAGCTTCATCCCAGCTTTGGTCCAGGTAAACGCCGTTTAAAGAGAGTTCCGAATCAGCCGTCTTGACAAGCTGCGACGATACGGTACTCCCCTGGGCCGGTAGGGCTTTCTGTTCATGGGCGTACCAGATGCCGCCGGCAATGGCCACGACGAGGACGCAGGCCAGGGCGATGAAGAGATTGCGATGCTCCTGGAGCTGCGCTTTTAAAGGAACTTCTTTTTTCTCCCGCTGCGGCATAACTACAGGATGTACTGCCGGCCGGCTTTCAGGCTGCACTACCTTTTCCTCCTGCTGTACGGCTGTCCGATTGGTCAGATGACCGTATTGGGCTTGCAGAACCTGCAGCGGGGCCCCGCAGGACGGGCAGAATTTTGCCGACGGGTCGACGGGCTGGTGACATTGCGGGCACGTATGGACGGGTTTGCCGCAATGACTGCAAAAGGCCGCATCAGCCGCTACGGGACGGCCGCAATGAGGGCAGTATTTTTCATTTACTCCGTTTACATTTTGCGTTGACATTGCATTTTCATCGTTTTGATGATTGGCTTGGTTGTCGCCTGTATCGTCAAAGTTAAATGATGTAAACATGTTTTCACCGCTCAATGTGCCAATCGACGCCAGGGAAGAAATGCCGAAGATGAAGAACAGGGCTGTCATGGGAACGGTACACATGAGGCGAAAGGCCTGATAGAAGGAAGTCCCCAGCCGTTCTTCCCGGCGATAGATGTAATGCTGGCAGAAAACAGGAATCATCCAGACCAGGACCAGGAGGACGGCATAGCCGATAAAGGTCCCATAGCCGCCGCGGGTCATGCCGAACATCAGCTGGGTCATACTATAGACGATATGGCCGACGACGGCAGCCGTACAAAGGGCGCTGACCAGCCAGCTGAGGATGACGTAGTAAATATAACGGCGGTATTGACTGATATAGTGCCAGCGCTTGCGATTCACATAAATAGTAGCGATGATACCTAAGATACAGAGAATCGCAGCCACAGTCCCATTGAAAATTTCCGCAATCAAGATCAACAATAGGTCTACGACAAAATAGCCCAGGAACATTTTGAGCAGATAAGCCAGAGCCCGCGTCTTATAGAGCAGGTAAATCATGATGACCAGAAGAGCCAGCGTGACCAGCGTATTGAGGCCGCTGAAAAAGGTCAGGACATCCATGGTCCGCCGTACCCCAGCAGGACCACCGAACAAGCCGATCATAGCCAGTCCCCGCAGGGCAATTTCAAATAAAACGCCCAGGACCGTCGTCACGACGCCAACATACATCATGGCGATAATAGCCGTGTACTTCTTATGCTCCGTCGGGAACCACTTGCCAAAATAGCCTAAAGAATCCATAGAAACACCTCCATAAAGATAAGGTAATTATAATTTTATGTTACACCTATTTGGCAAAAAGGAAAAGGACTTGTCGCATGTGCGACAAGCCCCTTTTCGAGTATTAAGTTTTCAGTTTGTAGTTTTTAGTTAAGGCTTTTAAATCAGCAGTTTACAACTTTTTGAACAAATAAATATCGCGTAACCACACTTTGAAGTATAATGAATCTGCTCAAAAACATCATTCCAAAGGAGTTACGCGATGATTTCATTATACCTCGAAAATTCGATTATTGGTAGCCTGTTTCGTTTCTTTTCTACATATTTTTCTACGGCGACACGGCCAACGCGATTCCTACTGACCTGGTTGGTCATCGCTCAGGTAGCCTTGCAGGCCTTCCCGTCTCTTCGCTTTCTTCATCGGAATTTCTTGTCCCAGGTGACGCATCGCTGCTTAAATAGTTATTACCGGGCGCTTCAGAACGAAACGGTGACGAGCCGTTCTCTCCGCCTGCAAACAGCGGAATTGGCTTGCAGCCTGATTCCGGCGGCCTTACAGAATGAACCGGTCTTTCTCAGTGTCGATGATACGACGGTACCGAAATTCGGCAAGAAGTTCGATGCTGTTTCTCTGTTGCATGACCATGCCTGCCATACAGGCAAGCCTTACGTAMATGRTCATTGCTTCGTCACTGA
>NZ_APHY01000058.1 GCF_000417505.1 Megasphaera sp. NM10 | reverse complement strand
TCAGCTCTTCTCATGAGCAAGTACCCGTTCAACGAATTCTTTGCGTAACATAGCTTTGGTGACATTCCTTTCTTCCCATGGCATAAGAATCAACTCCTTCTTATGCCTAAAAGTATCACTTTTTTCAGTAGGGGGAAGACCCCTATTTATGTAAACTATGTTATTGCACATAACACACGTGGCGACCCCTACAGTGCCAAAAGCGAGTTCACAAGATTCGCGGCGGGCCTTAGAGCCACGAGCCACGAACTACTTGTCGAAGGCTTTCCCAGTGAGCATTTCGTAGGCTTCTTTGTATTTGGCAATGGTCTTGTCGATGACGTCCTGGGGCAGGAGGTAGTCGCTGTCCGGGTTGGCTTTGAGCCAGTCACGGACGAACTGTTTGTCATACGACGGCTGGCTCTGGCCGGCTTTGTAGCCTTCGAGGGGCCAGAAGCGGGAGCTGTCCGGCGTGAGCATTTCGTCGCCCAAGACGATATTGCCTTTGTCATCGAGGCCGAATTCAAACTTCGTATCGGCAATGATGATGCCTTTGGAGAGGGCGTATTCAGCACATTTTTTATACAGGGCCAAGGTGTAATCGCGGATTTTTTCAGCGTATTCCCTGCCTTTTCCCGGGAAGGTCTTGTCGATGAAAGCAGCGCCTTCTTCGAGAGAGACGTTTTCATCATGGTCGCCGAGTTCGGCTTTCGTGCTCGGTGTGAAGATCGGTTCCGGGAGTTTTTCTGATTCTTTGAGACCTGCCGGCAGTTTGATGCCGCAAACGGTGCCATTCTTCTGATAGCTTTCCCAGCCGCTGCCAGTGATGTAGCCACGGACGATACATTCCATGGGAATCATAGTCAGTTTCTGGCATTTCATGCTGTTGCCGATGAACTGTTCCTGCTGGAAGAATTCCGGCATGTCAGCGTTGTCGACGGAAATCATGTGGTTCGGGATGATATCCGACGTCATATCGAACCAAAACTTGGACATCTGCGTGAGGATGGCGCCCTTTTTGGTGATTTTGTTCTTAAGGATGTGGTCGAAAGCGGAGATGCGGTCCGTTGCGACCATGATAATGCTGTCACCTGCGTCATAGACTTCGCGTACTTTACCGGATTTAAAAGGGGTGTATTCTTTCATCTTGTCTGGCCTCCATGATTCAGAACTTATTTTATTATGGTAGAACAGTATTATCATAGCATATTTTGGGGAAAGAAAAAAGGTTTTGTCATCAAAGGACAAAACCTTTTTTTCGTGGCTCGTAGGGGACGCCCAGAGGGCGTCCCGCAAATCATGTGTGATGTGTATATAATAACTCTTCTGGACGGGCGCCCCACGTGGTCGCCCCTACAATGCGGTTTGTGAGGCCACGTGGTCGTGCTTACGATACGGTCGCGGTCCGGCTTACTGCAGATAATAAGTCAGGCTGACGCTTTGGCTGAGGGTGTTGGTGCCGGCTTCGACTGGTGTCGAGTCGGCTTCCATCTTGTTGACGGCCCGCAGGCTCATGGCAGCGCCGTAGACGCGGCTGTACGACGGGCTCGTACCGGAAATGTTGATTTCCTTGACGGCACCGAGCTGGCTGCCAGCGGCTTCAGCTGCGGCCTGGGCAGCGCGCTGACCGTTGTGGACGGCTTCTTTGATCAGGTTTTTCTTGATCTGGTCGGCGTGTTCATTGGTAAAACGGACGTTGTTGATCTGGTTGGCACCGAGGCTGCCGGCCTTGTTGATGACCTGCGATACCATAGTGAGGTCGGTCAGTTTGACTTCCAGGCTGTTGGTCACCGTATACGACGTGACTTTCTGGCCCTTCATGTCATAGTTCGGTGACATATAGAAGCCCGTGGTCTTCATGTTTTCCGCTGGGATACCCATGGCCTTCAAGGCATTCGTGACCTGGTTCATGGCCAGATTATTCTTGGTCCGGGCCTGCTGGGCATCGGCGTCGGTACTGGTTGTGCCGATAGTGACATAAGCCGTATCCGGGGCGACTTCTTGCTGGGCATAGCCCGTGACGGTAACGACAGACGGTTCCGGACCAGCTGCCAGGGCCTGGGGCGCAGCCAGGACCAGGGACGATGCCAGCATAGCGGCGACGACAAGGCCTTTCAAGGGTTTATATTTCATAAGTTAAGACCTCCTTTTTAAGATATTCCTATTATACCACGGCAGGGGGATGTACGTCTATGTGGGATAAAATGGCGAAATTGTCTATGATAAATGTTACGAAAGTGTTGCATTTTTTTTTCGCGGCGTACTATAATAGCCACAGATACATAGAAAAAGCTAGGGGAGCCTTCGGGCTGAGAAAAGTGACGGATTACACTTGACCCTTTACCTGATGCGGGTAATGCCGCCGTAGGGAAGCTTTACGGGATTATAAAGCTCACCTGCGGAGGACCGCCAGGCGAGCTTTTTTTATTGCATTAAGGATTATTTTTATATAGGAAGGATGTTTGTAATGGATTACACAACACAGATGGACGCTGCCCGCAAAGGCATCGTCACGCCGCAGATGAAGATTGTCGCTGAAAAGGAACACATGCCCGTTGAAAAACTCATGGCCCTCGTCGCCAGCGGGAAAGTCGCCATTCCGGCTAACAAAGTCCATACCAGCCTGTCGCCGGAAGCTGTCGGCCAGGACTGCCGCACGAAAATCAATGTCAACCTCGGCGTTTCTCCGGAACACAACAACCACGAAGAAGAACTGCAGAAAGTCCAGAATGCCATCGACATGAAAGCAGAAGCTATCATGGACTTGTCCAATTTCGGCAAGACCCGTGACTTCCGCCGCAAACTGGTCAAGATGTCTACGGCCATGATCGGCACGGTCCCCATGTACGATGCGGTCGGCATGCTGGAAAAAGACTTGAAAGACATTACCGTCGATGAATTCTTCTCCGTCGTCGAACAGCACGCAGAAGATGGCGTCGACTTCATGACCATCCACTGCGGCATGAACCGCAAGACGGCACAGCGCATCAAAGACAACCCGCGCCTGACCAACGTCGTTTCCCGCGGCGGTTCGCTGCTCTTCGCCTGGATGGAAATGAACAACCAGGAAAACCCGTTCTACGAATATTATGACCGTCTCCTCGACATCTGTGAAAAATACGACGTCACCCTCAGCCTCGGCGATGCCTGCCGTCCAGGCTGTACCCATGACGCTACCGACGCCGCTCAGATCGAAGAACTCATCACCTTGGGCGAATTGACCAAACGCGCCTGGGCCCACAACGTCCAGGTCATGATCGAAGGCCCGGGCCACATGGTCCTCAACGAAATCGCAGCCAACATGAAGATTGAAAAACGCCTGTGCCACGGCGCTCCGTTCTACGTCCTCGGGCCCTTGGTCACGGACATCGCACCGGGCTATGACCACATCACCAGCGCCATCGGTGGTGCCATCGCCGCTTCCTGCGGTGCCGACTTCCTCTGCTATGTCACACCGGCTGAACACCTGCGCCTGCCGACCGTCGACGACGTCAAGGAAGGCATCATCGCTGCCCGCATCGCAGCCCACGCTGCCGACTTGGTCAAGGGCATCCCGGGCGCTCAGGAATGGGATGACGCCATGAGCAAAGCCCGCGTCGACGTCGACTTCGACAAGATGATTTCCCTGTCCATCGACCCGGAAAAGGCCCGCAGCTATTACGAATCGAGTAAACCGGAATGTGAAGGCACCTGCACCATGTGTGGTAAGATGTGCCCGGCCCGTACGATGAAACGCATCCTCGCCGGCGAAGACGTCTCCATCCGCTAGGCTCCAACCTAAATTTACCTCATAGATACTGAAAAAGGCCCGTCGCCAGATGACGGGCCTTTTTCAGGTACAGACCGCCGACCTGTAGTAGGGGCTTCCACGTGGGAAGCCCGCTAGAGAGATTTGACCACAGCCTATACAGTTTTGATGGTATATTTTTACGAATCACGAACGACGGCCTTTCCTCGGATTCAGATGCGGCGTTCCGCCGCGACAGACTCATGATTGTATTATGACCATGTGCTGTTCGTCATAAATTCCGGTTGTGTACAGAATTCGCGCGGCCTTTTTGGCCCGTCAGGTAGCCGACCAGCGGAAGCTGGACGGCTTTTAGCCGTCCCCTACGGTATCGCATACAGGCGATAAAATTTTATGTGGCTGTATGCCGCATTTGTAGGGGCTGTCCTAGTGGGCAGCCCGCCAGAGAGATTTCATCACAGCCCATCCGGGTATAATGGCAGGCTTTTTACGAACCACGAATCACGAGCCACGAACCACGGCCTTTTCCACGAGCCGAGGGTCACTCGAGGTGATGTTGTTACGCTGAATCTGTTGCCGCGCAGCGGCATCTGAGCCCGAGGTGGCCTGCGAACGGCGGCCTGCGGGGCCGTCAGGCCCCAACCGCGATGAACGACGAACGACCTACGATGAACGGTTTTATGCCCCGTCGTCAGGCCTCAGGATTTGTCAAAGCATCTATGAACTGGCGGGCTATGCTGGACAGGTAGCGGTGTTTGGGTGTGATGACGGCCAGTTGGGTGCGCAGGCGCGGTTCGTCGATGGCTTTGGTCTGGAGCTGGGGCAGGCGGGCCGGCGAGATGGCCGATGCCGGGACGACGGCGTAGCCCAGGCCGGTTTCGGCCCAGAGCAGGGTCGTCCGGGCGTCGTCATTGCGGCAGAGGAGGTTCGGCGTGAGGTTGTGGGCTTCGCAGACGTCGTGGAAGAGCTGGTCGAAGCGGCGGTAGAGGATGAGCGGCAGGCCTTGCAGTTGTTCTATGGTCAGGGTCGGCTGGCCCGGGCTGGGGTCGGCCAGGGTATCGGCATAGGCCAGGACCATCGGTTCTTCAGGCAGCAAGGTGCAGTCGAAGGCGTCCTGCTTGAAGGGCGTGCGGACGATGCCGATTTCGATGAGACCTTTGCCCAGCATGTCCAGGACGCGGAAGGTGTTGCCGTCATAGATTTCAAAGCGGATGCCCCGATGACTGGCGTGGAATTGGCGGAGCGCTGGCCGGAGAATGACGCTGCCCGACGAGGACACGGTCCCGATGGACAAGGTGCCGCGCAGACCACTCTTGAAATCGGCGATTTCCCGTCGTGTCGAGTCGGTGAGGGTAAGAATCTGACGGGCCCGGCGGTAGAGGATTTCGCCCGCGTCGGTCAAGGTCACGCTGCGCGGTTCCCGCTGCAGGAGCTGGACGCCCAGTTCTTCTTCCAGAGCTTTCATTTGCTGGCTCAACGGTGGCTGAGCCATGTGCAGGCGACGGGCTGCCGCCGTAATCTGACCTTCTTCGGCGATGACCATGAAGTACGTAAGTTGACGGATATCCATATCGATGCCTCCTTGACATATAATTTACGTATATTATATCAATCATACAAATATTTTCAATATAGTAAAGGCCGTGTTATACTAAGACCATAGACAAGATGATCGTCAAGAAAGGATGATAGATGATGAACGATATTGTGACACCGAAACGGGACGCCCATTTTTTTTGGACCCTGTTCAAATCGACTTTTTTAATCAGCGCCTTCACCGTAGGCGGCGGCTTCGTCATTATTCCTCTTTTGAAAGGGAAATACGTCGATGAATATCACTGGATCAGCGATAAGGATACCCTCGATATGGTGGCAATCGCCCAGTCCATGCCTGGCGTCATTGCGGTCAACAGTGCGGTCATCCTCGGCTACCGCATGGCCGGGGTCCTGGGGACGCTGGTCGCCCTGGTCGCGACGGTGCTGCCCTGCCTGATTACGCTGTCGATTATTTCTTACTGCTATGATTTCTTTATCCAGAATCTCTATATCAAGATGATCCTCCGCGGTATGCAGTGCGGGGCGACGGCGCTTATCGTCAATGTCGGCATCGACCTCCTCATCAAACAGGGAAAAAAGAAGCTCCTCCTGCCGCTGGCTATCATCGTAGCGACGTTTATTGCTAACTTATGCTTTGATGTCAATATCATGGCGCTCATCGTCATCGACGGCATCATTGGCTTTGCCTTCATGCGCGACAAGAAGTACGATTAAGGGGAGGGACTTATCATGATATATTTATTGCTTTTTTGGGAATTCTGTAAAGTCGGGGCTTTCTGCGTCGGCGGCGGCTATGCGTCTATGCCGCTGATTCAGGCCAGTGTTGTCGATACCTTCCATTGGCTCTCGATGAGCGAATTTGTCGATATATTCACCATTTCTCAGATGACTCCGGGGCCGATCGGCATCAATGCCGCGACCTTCGTCGGCACCAAAATCGCCGGATTAGGCGGAGCTGTGGCTGCCACCCTGGGCTTCGTCACGCCGTCGTTTTTCTTGGGGATTCTGTTAGCACGCGTCTTCCTCAAGTACGGTGATATCGGTCCTATCCGGGGCATCCTCAACGGCCTGCGGCCGGCAGTCGTCGCCCTTATCTGCGTCGCCAGTCTGAGTTTCATCCTCCTGGCCTTGTGGAATACGGAGACCTGGCCTGATGACTGGTCGGCTTTCAGCCTTGGCGGCTTGGTCATCCTCTTCTTGGCTATTGCAGCGACGCGGCGCAAAATCGGCGTCATCAAGGTCCTCATCGGATCCGGCGTCTTAGGCCTCCTCTTAGGCATAGCCGGCCTCATCTAACTTCGATATATTGGGAGTCCAGGCTCTGGAGGAAGCGGCTCGGCGCATAGCGCTGATTGCCGATTCCCTGGTGCCAGCTCAGATACAGCCTCTTTTTGGCCCGCGTAATGGCGACATAAAAGAGGCGTTTTTCTTCTTCGATATTGCCTTTCTTTACGGACCAGAAGGTCGGGAAGACCCGGTCTTCCAGGCTGGCCAGGAAGACGTAGTCGAATTCCAGTCCCTTGGCCTGATGGATGGTGATGATCGGGATTTTCGGGTCCCTGGCCAGCATGCTGTCCAGTTCGCTGTTGGACAGGGCTGTCAGCTTGAGAAATTCCGCCAGGGCGTCGCGGGGGTCCTGGGCCGGGTCATCCGTTTCCTTGGCGATGCGGTAGAGCTGGCGGACGTTTTCCAGGCGGTCGATGTGATGGGCCGTATCGCTGGCCTCACGATGGCTCTCGTACCAGGCCTTGACACCGCCTTCGTTCATGACGGCGGCGATGATGGCTATGGGCCGGTCCTGGTAAGATTGGCGGCGGAAACGGCCCATGTCGCGGCTGAAAGGAGCGAAGAGGGGCAGGTACATAGACAGGGAAGCGCGGCGGGCTGCCGTGGCCGGCGCTATCTTTTCTTTTACGGCGTAGCACAGGAGGCCGGCCGTGGCCAGAATGTCGTCGAAGGCGTCGTGCGACGGCTGATGGTCGATGGGGAAGGTTTCGCTCAGCGTAGCCAGTTTATGGTTGATAAGATTGGGATAGAAGCGGCGGTATATGTCCAGCGTGTCGTAATAGGGGAAGTCACCGCTTTCGGCCATGCCCAGGCGCTGGAGCTCGCTGTGCAGGATGGACAGGTCATACGTGACGTTGTGGCCGACGATGACGGCATCTCTGGCAAAGTCCAGAAAGGCAGACAGGGCTTCTTTCGGATCCCGGCCATCGGCGGCTAACTGGTCGTCGCTGATGTGATGGACGTAGAATGAGGTCCCGACAGAACGGCTGGCGCGGACGTAGGTATTGAACTTGTCTGTGATCTGGCCCTGGGCGTCAAGGCGGACGGCGGCAATCTGGATGATTTCGTCTGTCGTCGTGTCGGTCCCCGTGCTTTCGACGTCGAAGACGACGATGCGTCCATCTGCCAGGGCCGTCAGCAAGAGGCCGTAAGGGTCGCCCGTTTCCTGGGAAATGGGGTCGATGAAGTCGCAGAGCCGGAGGCCCAGACGGCGGTAGGACTCGCTTTCGATGGTTTCGATGGTCCGCCGGCCGATGCGGGGGACGAAGCGCAGGAGGATGCGTTTCAGGCTGAGGTTGTCGTGCTTGTTCAGGAGCAGCCGCAGGTAGGCCAGGACGTCTTTACATTCCTGGCGCTTGAACAGGTGAAACTGGTCGATGCAGGTGACGGGCAGACGGGATGCTGGCGGATAGTGGAGATTATGGGCCGTAATACCTGTCCACAGCTGCTGGGCCTGGCGGTTGCCGCGGACGAGGATGCAGGCTTTGAGACGCTCTTCAGGCGGCAGCTGGCTCAGTTCCTGGAAAATCCAGCGGCTTTCGTTGAGAAAGGTATCGGCCTGGTGGACGACGATGGGTTCACCTGGGACGGCGGCTGCGGCCTGGCCCGGCTGGGGGTAGATGTGGTGGACCGTCACCTGGCCGAAGAGGTGGTTCAGGCAGCTTTCGGCGGCCTTCAGGAGGAGCTGCGTAGCCCGGTAGTTGGTCGTAAAGGTGATTTCCCGGGGATGGTAGGTCTTGCGGAATTGTTCCAGAATATATTCCGGATAAGAACCGCGCCATTCGTAAATGGTCTGGAAGTAATCGCCGCAGAGGAGGACGTTGCGCCCCGGGAAGAGGCGGCTGATGACGGCGTATTCGACTTCGCTCGTGTCCTGCATTTCGTCGACGGCGATGAAGCGGAAGCGGTCCCGCCAGCGCTGGCAGCAGGCATCGTCAGTGAGGAAGTCGTAGGCGCCGGTGATGAGGTCCGTGAAGTCGACGGCGTGGTTGTCGGCCAGGACGGCATCGTATTGCTGGACCAGGGCGTCGCCGTGGTCGCTGAGCCAGGCCTGGAGGGCTTCTTTAGGTGCCGTGAAATCGTGGAGGTCCGGGATGACGCGCTGTTTCTTGACAAATTCGATGAAGTTCTGCAGGGCCTGGGTGTCGTTGCCCGGGGCTGACGCTGCCGCAGGCAGGCTGTCGATGATCTGCCGGCAGTCTTCGTCGTCGTAGAGCAGAAAGTCGTTGTAACGGTCGCTCTGGCGCTTCGTTTCTTCTTTGATGAGGCTGTAACAGAAACTGTGGATTGTCTTGACGACGACAGCCAGGCCCTTTTCGCGGGCCGTGGCGATGATGCGGTTCTTCAGTTCTTTGCAGGCCCGGTTGGTGAAGGTCAGGCAGAGTATCTGCGAGCCTTCGGCGGCGCCTGTTTCCAGGATGTGGGCGACCCGGCAGGCCAGGACGCGGGTCTTGCCCGTGCCGGCTGGCGCGTTGAGCAGGATCGGCTGCGACAGGTCGCTGACGACTTGCTGCTGCTGGTCATTTAATTCCATAATCTATCCCTCCGTGTCGGTCATTTTCCTCCATTGTAACATAGTCGGCGCTATCCGTGTACAAACTGCGATAGAACGGGTGATTTTCATTGACAGTCCCGGATGTTTTTGATAGAATCAAAGTGTATTTGATAATCTTTCAATCAATAAGGAGATGCACTATGACAAGACGTTTATGGACAGGTTCTTTGCCGTTTGTAAACAGTCTCCGTGTGTCTAACTGAAAAAAGCCCAAAGGTGACGTGTGTCACTTTTGGGTTTTGTTTTTCCTAAGGAGGGGTCTCTGTTGAAGGTCGGTTTGATCATGGGAAGCGATTCTGATTTTCCCGTTATGAAAAAAGCGATTGCTATTTTTAAAGAATTTGGTGTTGAATATGAAGTCTTGTTAGCGTCGGCCCACCGCACGCCGGCTGCTGTCCGGGAATTCGTTTCGACAGCCGAAGAACGGGGCATCAGTGCCTTTGTCGTCGGTGCCGGTATGGCTGCTCATCTGCCGGTGTCGTTGCCAGCTATACGACGCTGCCTGTCATCGGCGTCCCCTTGGAAAGCGGCAGCCTCCAGGGCATGGATGCGCTGCTGGCCATCGTACAGATGCCGTCGGGCATCCCCGTTGCGACCGTCGCCATCAACGGTGCCAAGAACGGAGCGCTCCTGGCCGTACAGATCGGCGCTGCCAGCGATGCGGCCTTAGCCAAGAAATACAAGGCCTATCGCGAAAACATGGCTAACGAAGTCATGGAAAAGAACCAGAAGTTGCAAGAAACCATAAAGTCCCTCTAAGGGCAATACAGACTATTTTTCGTTATAACAGGAGGTTTAATTCATGTTTTACGATCCGATTTGGGATAAGCAGCATGAAGAATGTGGTGTCTTAGGTATTTACGATAAACACCTCGATATTCCCCGCTATATTTATTGGGGGTTGTTCGCATTACAGCATCGTGGCCAGGAAAGCGGCGGCATCGCCCTGACTGACGGCCAGGATATCCATACGTTCCGCGGCATGGGCCTCATCAGCACGGTCTTCGCCAACGGCGTACCTGAAGAAGAAGGCGGCCCCGTCGGCATCGGCCACGTCCGCTATTCGACGACAGGTTCCAATAATCCCCGCAATATCCAGCCCCTGGCCGTATACACGCCTATGGGACAGCTGGCACTGGCTCATAACGGCAACCTGACCAATACCCGGACCCTGCGGGAAGAACTGGACCGCGGCGGCGCGACCTTCCAGACGACCATGGACAGTGAAATCATCGTCAACCTCATCAGCCGCAGCCAGAAAGACACCATCGAAGAACGCATCATGGAAAGCATGAACCGCATCCAGGGGGCGTACTCACTGGTACTCATGACGAAAGATACGCTCTATGGCGTCCGCGACCCCTATGGCTTCCGCCCGCTGTGCATCGGCCGTACCGATGAAGGCGGATGGGTCCTGGCTTCGGAAACGTGTGCCCTCGACGCCATCGGCGCCAAGTTCGTCCGCGACGTACAGCCCGGCGAATTTGTCCAGATCAATGAAAAGGGCGTCAAATCGACGATCTTTGCCAAGGCACCGCGCAAGCAGGTCTGTTCCTTTGAATACATTTATTTCGCCCGTCCGGACAGCGTCATCGACGGCCAGGACGTCTACCAGGCCCGCCTGAACATGGGCCGGGAAATGTGGAACGAAACGCAGTATGATGCGGACATCGTCATTTCCGTCCCGGACAGCGGCAACACGGCAGCTATCGGCTACGCCCAGGCTTCGGGCATCCCCTTCAAGCACGGCCTCATCAAGAACCGTTACATGGGCCGTACCTTTATCAAGCCGAACCAGAAACAGCGCGAACTGGCTGTCCGCATGAAGCTGAATGTCGTCAAGTCCGTCGTCAAGGGCAAGCGCATCGTCATGGTCGACGATTCCATCGTCCGCGGCACGACGAGCGGCATCATCTGCAAGCTCCTGCACGAAGCCGGCGCCAAGGAAGTCTACATGTGCGTATCGGCACCGCCTATCAAGTATCCCTGCTTCTACGGCATCGACACGTCGGTCCGCAAGGAACTCATCGCTTCGACGTTCAGTGTCGAACAGATTCAGAAATACATCGGCGTGGACAAACTCCATTTCATTTCCATCGACGGTCTCAACCGGGCTGTCGAACATATCCCCAAGGAAGATATGTGCTTAGCTTGCTTCAATAACGACTATCCTACGGACACTCCGCAGGCCAATGAGGAAGGAGAAAAATATGCTCTCGAACACAAATAAAGGATTGACTTATGCTGATGCCGGCGTCGACATCGATGCTGGCAACAAAGCCGTAGAATTGATGAAAGATTCGGTCAAAGCCACGTACCGTCCGGAAGTCCTCGGTGACCTCGGCGGCTTTGGCGGCCTCTTTTCCCTGATGAACAGCGACATCAAGAAACCAATCCTGGTCAGCGGTACCGACGGCGTCGGCACGAAACTCCGCCTGGCCATCATGATGGGCAAACACGATACAGTCGGTCAGGACTGCGTCGCCATGTCCATCAATGACGTTCTCGTCCAGGGCGCCGAACCGCTCTTCTTCCTGGACTACATCGCCGTCGGCAAGCTCGATCCGGTCCAGGTTGCGACCATTGTCAAAGGTGTCGCCCATGCCTGCCAGGAATCGGGCTGCGCTCTCCTCGGCGGCGAAACGGCTGAAATGGCCGGCTTCTATGCCAAAGACGACTATGACCTGGCTGGCTTCGGCGTCGGCATCGTCGACCGCGACAAGGTCATTACCGGCGAAAACATCAAGGCCGGCGACGTCCTCATCGGCCTGCCTTCGACAGGGGTCCACTCCAACGGCTTCTCCCTGGTCCGCAAGATCGTCCTGGAACGGCAGAACATGAAGCTCGACCAGTACGTCGATGAACTGGGAATGACCATCGGTGAATGCCTGCTCACGCCGACCCGCCTCTATCCGCGTCCGTGCCTGCCGATCATCAAGAACTTCACCGTCAAGGGCATGGTCCACATCACTGGCGGCGGTTTCTATGAAAACATCCCCCGCGTCCTGCCGAAAGGCGTCGGCGTCGATATCGACGTCACGGCGTGGCCGCAGCTGCCGATTTTCGGACTCCTCCAGAAATGGGGCAACGTCGATGCCAAGGAAATGTACCGTACCTTCAATATGGGCATCGGCATGATCATGATTGTCGATGAAAAAGACGCTGATGCCGTCCTCAAGAACCTGGCCGACCGCGATGAAAAGGCCTATGTCATCGGCAAAGTCGTCGATTCCGACGTACCCGTAACCTTGCGGGGAGGCGTATTCCATGACTAAAAAGAAGATGGTCATTTTCGCATCGGGCCGTGGCTCCAACGCCATCGCCCTCCACGATGCCGTCGAAGCCGGCACGATCAATGCGGAAATCAAGGCCCTGGTCTGCGATATCCCGGGCGCACCGGTCATGGACCGCGCTAAGGAATGGGGCGTACCGGTCATTTTGGCCGACCGCAAATCCTTCGACTCGAAAGCGGCCTTTGAAAAATATATCCTCGACGCCATTGAACCGTATCAGGCCGACATCATCTGCCTGGCCGGCTTCATGCGTCTCTTGAGCGGTGACTTCATTTCCCATTATGAACACAAGATGCTCAACATCCATCCGGCCCTGCTGCCGTCGTTCCGCGGCCTCCACGCCCAGCGCCAGGCCGTCGAAGCCGGTGTCAAGATTGCTGGCTGCACGGTCCATTTCGTCGTTCCCGACATGGATGCCGGCCCGATCATCTTGCAGTCAGCCGTACCGGTCTACGAAGACGATACGGAAGACACGCTGGCAGCCCGGATCCTCACCAAGGAACATCCGACTTATGTCAGAGCGGCAGCGCTCTTTTGCGATGATAAATTGACTATCGACGGCAATGTCGTCAAAGGGACTCAGGAATAGGAGGAATTTTTCATGAAAGTAAAACGCGCACTCATTAGTGTATCTGATAAAACGGGCGTCGTCGAACTGGGCAAAGCCCTGGCTGACCTCGGCATTGAAATCATTTCCACGGGCGGCACCATGCGGACCCTGAAAGAAGCGGGCGTACCGGTCATCGCCGTTCAGGACGTCACGGGCTTCCCGGAAATGATGGACGGCCGCGTCAAGACGCTGAATCCGAAAATCCACGGGGCTATCCTGGCTGTCCGCGATAATCCGGAACACGTCAAAGCCATGAAAGAACACGGCATCAAACCGATCGACCTGGTCGTCGTCAACCTCTATCCGTTTCAGCAGACCATTGCCAAACCGGATGTCACCTTGGCTGAAGCCATTGAAAACATCGACATCGGCGGTCCCTGCATGGTCCGCGCTTCGGCAAAGAATAACAAATACGTCGCCATCGTCACCAACCCGTCCAAATACGGCGAAATCATTTCCATCCTCCAGAAAGACGGCGAATTCTCCGACCAGTACCGCCTGGAACTGGCTCAGGAAGCATTCCATCACACGGCTGTCTATGATACGGCCATTGCCGCATACCTGGCAGAACAGGTTCAGAAGGGGGCCGCAAAATAATGAAAGTAGCAGTCATCGGCGGCGGCGGCCGCGAACATACTTTGGCCTGGAAATTGGCTCAGAGCCCGAGCGTCGATAAGCTCTATGCCATTCCCGGCAGCGCCGCTATGAGTGAAGTCGCCCAGTGCGTCGACATCGCCCTGTCCGATTTGGACGCCATCACGGACTATGCCAAAAACGAAGGCATCGACATGCTCGTCGTCGGCCCGGAAGTCCCCTTGACCGAAGGCATTGCCGACCTGGCCCAGTCCAAAGGCCTGGCTGTCTTTGGCCCGAACAAGGCCGCAGCCCAGATGGAAGGGTCCAAAGTCTTTGCCAAGAACCTCATGAAGAAATACCACGTCCCGACGGCAGCTTACGCCTCCTTTACCGATGGCGAAGCCGCCAAGGCCTATATTAAGGAACAGGGCGCACCGATCGTCGTCAAGGCCGATGGCCTGGCTGCCGGCAAGGGCGTCGTCGTCGCCCAGACGGAAGCAGAAGCCATCGAAGCCGTCAACGCCATGATGGAAGACCACATCTTCGGTGCTTCTGGCGGCCGCATCGTCATTGAAGAATGTATGGTCGGCGAAGAAGCAAGCCTCCTGGCTTTCGTCGATGGCAAGACCATCGTGCCCATGATTTCCGCCCAGGACCACAAGCGTATCTTCGATAACGATGAAGGCCCCAACACGGGCGGCATGGGGCTTATGCGCCGGCACCGGTCGTTACGCCGGAAATCCGCAAGGAAGTCGAAGAAAAGATTCTGAAACCCGTCGTCGATGGCCTCAAACAGGAAGGCATCACCTACCAGGGCTGCCTCTATGCCGGCCTGATGATCACGGCCGATGGCCCGAAAGTCGTCGAATTCAACTGCCGCTTCGGCGATCCCGAAACGCAGGCCGTCTTGCCGCTCCTCGACGGCGACCTGGCCCAGATCATGTATGCCTGCGCCAAGGGCACGCTGACGGCCGATATGGTCCACTGGAAAGACGCTGCATCCTGCTGCGTCATCATGGCTTCTGCCGGCTATCCCGCTTCGTCCCATAAAGGCGATGTCATCAGCGGCCTCGATGCTGTCGATAAAGAAGATGTCATGGTCTTCCATTCCGGCACGGCCAAGAAAGACGGCCAGTACGTCACCAACGGCGGCCGCGTCCTCGGCGTTACGGCCGTAGCAGGGGACCTCAAGAGCGCCATCGAAAAGGCCTATGCCAACGTCAAACGCATCCACTTCGACGGCCAGCAAGTCCGCAGCGACATCGGCGCCAAAGGATTGAAACACTTGAAATAAAGTTTAGAGTTTGTAGTATGGAGTTTGTAGTTTGTAGATGAGGGCTTTGAAATTAAAAAGGGCTTCACTAAAAACTACAAACTGCAAACTTAAAACTCAAAAGGGGTTGTCGCACGTGCGATAGCCCCTTTTGACTACCACACGAAAGGAAGGTCGTTATGACACAGTTTATTACGCCTGTGGAAGCGGCGCGTCTCGTCGGCGATGATATGACCCTGGCTGTCAGCGGTCATGCCGGCTTCGGGACGCCGGACGGGCTGTTCAAGGCCCTTCACGACCGTTATGATGAGAAAGGCCATCCCCGTAATGTGACCTTGGTCAAGATTGCCGGGACCGGCGACGGCGGCCAGCGCGGCGGCGACCGCCTGGCAGCTGACGGCCTCATCGGGACGATCATTACCAGCCATTTCGGCATGGAAAAGAAGTTGGCCGATAAAGTGGCAGCCAATCAGTGCCTGGCCTATGTCGTTCCGGCCGGGACGATACTGGCTCTCTATCGGGCCATCGCCGCCGGTCACAAGGGCGTCTGGACCGATATCGGCCTGCACACGTTGGCTGATCCGCGCCTGGACGGCAGCAAGGCCAACGAAAAGACCGTCCGCGAAGGCAAGGATATCGTCCGCCTGGTCTCGTTCGACGGCGACGACTACTTATATTATCCAACCTTTCCCATCCAGGTCTGCTTCATCCGCGGCTCCCTGGCCGATGAGGACGGCAACATTTCCCTCCAGCGCGAAGCCATGATCGGTGAACAGCTGGAAGTGGCCGAAGCGACGCATAATTCCGGCGGCATCGTCGTCGTCCAGGTCGAAGACGTCGTGCTCCGGGGCAGCCTCGATTCGCGGCTCGTGAAGATCCACCATTTCCTCGTCGATTACGTCGTCGTGCCGCGGCCGAAGTACCACGTCCAGAGCTTTTCGACCCACGGCTACCGGCCGGAACTGAGCGGCGAAGGGCGCAAGTCCATCCAGTCCCTGCCGCCGCATCCTCTGGACAATCGCAAAATCTGTGCTCGCCGGGCGGCGATGGAACTGAAAAAAGGCGACGTCATGAACCTGGGCATCGGCATCCCGGAAATCATCGGCTCTGTCGCCGCTGAAGAGGGCTTCGGGCCGAGCCTGACTCTGGCGGCCGATTCGGGCATCATCGGCGGCATCCCCTTGTCGGGCCTCGATATGGGGGCCGCTGTCAATGCCGAAGCGGAACTGAAGATGGCCGACATGTTCGATATTTGCCACGGCGGCGGCCTCGACCTCTGTGCCCTGGGCCTGGCGGAAATCGACGCCATGGGCAATGTCAATGTCTCAAAATTCCACGGCCGCGTCACCGGGCCCGGGGGCTTCATCGACTTGGCCCAGCACACGAAGAAACTCATCCTCATGGGGACCTTTACAGCCGGCGGTCTGCGAGAACACTGTGAAGGCGGGAGGCTGGTCATCGACCGGGAAGGGAAGTACCAGAAATTCAAGACGGATATCGAACAGGTCACCTTTTCCGGGGACTACGCCGCAGCCCACGGCCAGCACGTCCTGGTCGTTACAGAACGGGCCGTCTTCCGCCTGACGCCGCAGGGACTCATGCTGACAGAAATCGCCCCGGGCGTCGACCTTGAACGGGACATCCTGAGCCAGATGGAATTCCGCCCGCTCATCGCCGATGACCTGCAACTCATGGACGGCCGCATCTTCCAGCCCAATCCCATGGGCTTGTCGTAGGTCGTTCATCGTTCCTCGAATGGTCCCCTGTGGGGACCCAACGTAGGGGCGACCCAAAGGGCGCCCGCCTGAGTCCGCTATGTTTTATATAATCTGATTGGAGGTTTTCATGGAATACCGTATAGAAAGAGATTCGATGGGAGAAATCAAAGTCCCGGCTGATAAACTCTGGGGTGCCCAGACACAGCGCAGTTTCGAGAATTTTAAGATCGGCACGGAAAAAATTCCGCCTGAAATGGTCACGGTCTTTGCCTATTTGAAGAAGGCTGCTGCCTTGACCAACAAGGAATTGGGCGTCGTCGACGGCGACCGGGCCGACGCCATCGTCCAGGCCTGCGATGACATCCTGGCCGGCAAGCTCGACGGCAATTTCCCTCTGGCCGTCTGGATGACCGGCAGCGGCACGCAGTTCAACATGAATGTCAACGAAGTCGTCGCCAACCGGGCCAAGCAGATTTTACAGGCCCAGGGCAAGGACTTGAACGTCCATCCCAATGACCACGTCAATCATTCCCAGAGCTCGAACGATACCTTCCCGACGGGACTGCATATGGTCGGCGTCCTGCTCATCGAAGAAAAATTGTTCCCCGCCATGGAAGCCCTCTATCAGGCGCTCCGGGCCAAACAGGAAGCCTTCAAGGACATCGTCAAGATCGGCCGGACCCACTTGCAGGATGCCACACCGTTGACGCTGGGCCAGGAATTCAGCGGCTGGGCCCGCATGGTTCAGCGCGACCGGGATATGCTGGTCCAGGGCGTCGATTTCCTCCGCGACCTGGCCATGGGCGGCACGGCCGTCGGCACGGGCATCAACTGCCCGAAAGGCTACGATGTGCGCTTTGCCGAAATCGTCAGCCAGCTGACGGGCACGACCTTCCATACGGCGCCGAACAAGTTCCATTCCCTGACCAGTAAGGATGAACTCGTCGTCGTCCACGGCATGCTCAAGGCCCTGGCCTGTGACCTCATGAAGATCGCCAATGACGTCCGCTGGCTGTCGTCGGGACCGCGCTGCGGCATCGGCGAAATCCGTATCCCCGAAAATGAACCGGGCAGCTCCATCATGCCCAGCAAAGTCAACCCGACGCAGTGCGAAGCCGTCACTATGGTCGCCGTCCAGGTCATGGGCAACGACGCGACCTTGGGCATCGCCGCCAGCCAGGGGAACTTCGAGCTCAATGTCTTCATGCCCGTCATCGCCTACAACCTGATCCAGTCTATCCGCCTGCTCACGGACTGCATGGATTCCTTCCGCAAGCACTGCGTCGTCGGCATCGAACCGAACCGCGAACGGATTGCGACCAACCTCTACAACTCGCTCATCCTGGTCACGGGCCTGGTGCCCCTCGTCGGCTATGACAAGGCCTGCACCATTGCCAAACAGGCAGCCAAAGAAGGGCTGACCCTGAAAGAGTCAGCCTGAAGACGGGATGGGTCACGGCAGAGCAGTTCGACAAAGCCATGGACCCGGCCAAATTGGCAGGTTTGAAATAAGCCTTACTTATCCTTTTCGATGTTATCTTTCCAGGAGTCGTCGTCTTGCTGCTGGACGGCACTGCGCGTATAAGCGGCAATGGCGGCGAAGTTCTTCTGGACGCCCGTCGATGTATTGCGGTACTTGACGGCATGGTCGGCATCGATACCCAGGTTCTGGGCTTCCGAAGCGGCGTCGATATTGGCTCCGAGGAAAATGAAGTCCCAGCCCTGGGCTTTTTTATCGGAAATCATTTTCTGGATCGTCGCCTTGGAATATTCCGTGCTGGCATTTTCCTGTCCGTCCGTGATGATGACGAAGATGACCTTATGATCTTTGTCAGAAATACCCGGCGTGTCGGAAATCTTGGCAATCGTGTTGCCTACAGCATCGAGGAGAGCCGTCGAGCCGCCGACGCGGTAATCCTTGGTTGTCATGTCCGACAGGCTGTTAATGTTGCTGCGGTCCGTCAGGATGTCGACTTTATTGTTGAACAGGACCGTCGTGACCTTGGTGTCGACGTCGAGGTCTTTTTCTTTGGCAATCATGGCGTTGTAGCCGCCGATAGTATCGCTTTCCAGGCCATACATGGAGCCGCTCTTATCGAGGACCAGGACCAGGTCGAGATGTTTGATCGTCGACGGCAGGGACTGTGTTTCAGCCTGGCGGGCCTTGTCGGTCATGGTCGTCGTGTCGGCCGCGACAGCCGCGCCGTAGCAGAGCAGGGCGCTGAGGGTAAATATGAGTAATTTTTTGAACATGGCAGATGCCTCCTTAAAAATGGACGAATGACGTTTCTTTTATTGTATCATAAAAGTTGTTACAAAGAATACGCAGTCTGTTCACAAATCTTTATGATTCCTTTAACTTTTGCCTAATCTTTCGTTAGAAATGACCGTTATACTGGCCTTATCAATTAGGACAAGAGGAGGAGTCACCATGTATTTCCTGGACCATTACCGCACCCGTATTTCCCAAGTCATTGGGCTTCTGTTTTTATTTTTATTCATGTTCTCGCAAAAGGAATTGGATGTCACGGCCCCGTATATCTCGGGCATCTTATTCCTCGTGGGCTGTCTCTGCGTCGGCGCCGCCATGGCAGGCCGCATGTGGTGCGCCCAGTATATTGCCGGCTATAAGAATGACGTCCTGGTCCGCGAAGGGCCGTACTCGGTCTGCCGGAATCCGTTGTATTTCTTCAGCTTCCTCGGCGGCATCGGCGTCGGTCTGTGCACGGAATCGCTGACCCTGACGGTGCTGCTGGTCCTCCTCTTCGCCGTCATGTACATCCCGGTCATCCATACGGAAGAAGCCCGGCTGCACCGCCTCTTCGGGGAACCGTACAGCGCCTACATCCGGGAAGTGCCTCGGTTTTTCCCGAAATGGTCGCTCTACCATGAACCTAAGGAATATACAGTCAAACCGAAAGTTTTCCGCCACGCTGCCGGCGACGTCCTCTGGTTCGTCCTGGCCGTCGGCATCCTGGAATGTATCGAAGCCATACAGGAATCAGGCCTGTTGCCGCAGCTCCTGTCGCTTTATTAAATAAATATAACAAAAACAAAAAATCATTGTCAGCTTGCCCTTTTTCCGCTATGATGAATAGGGACTCGCACGACGGTTTCTGCCATCATGCGAGTCCCTATTTTTTATAATTTATTTTTTACACCACAGATAGGAGTGGAAAACATGGGCATCATCAAGGAATTCAAAGAATTTGCCATGCGTGGGAACGTGCTGGACATGGCAGTCGGTGTCGTCGTCGGCGGAGCTTTTGGGAAAATCGTCACGTCACTGGTCAACAACATTATTATGCCCCCATTTGGGGTCCTCCTCGGCGGGATTGATTTTTCGGACTTCTTCATCCCTTTGAGCACAGAACACGTCGATTCCCTGGCCGAAGCGAAAGCCACCGGGATCCCTGTCATTGCGTACGGTTCCTTTCTCAACACGGTCATTGAGTTCCTGATTATCGCCTTTGCCATCTTCATGGTCCTCAAACAGCTGAACCGCTTCCTGCCCAAACCGGAACCGGCTCCAGAACCGCGGCTCTGCCCGTTCTGCCGCCAGCCCATCGCGGACGATGCAACCCGCTGCCCGCACTGCACTAGCGAACTGCCTGCTGCCGAAACGGCTCATTGATTGCAGACCGATGTTATTTTGCAGTTTGTAGGGGCTCGCACGTGGCGAGCCCGTCTCAGAATATGGAGGATTTTTCTAGCAAAGTGGTTGGTAAATCGTACATGTCCTGGAGTGGGCGCCCCTCGTAAGGGGCGCCCTGTTGACTTTTCTACTTCTTGCGATATAATAAGGAATGTAGTTGGAATTAAAACTAATTAAAAGGGGAATCGCCATGGACGAAGAAGCGTTGCATATTTTACTGTTGTTAGGGTTTCACCGGTCGAACCGGGAAATCGGCCGCCGCATCAAGCGGGAAGGGCTCATGCCCGGTCAGCCTAAGATACTGGAATATCTGTGGTTCCATGACGGCGCCAGCCAAAAGGATATCAGCCGCGAGTGCATCATCGACAAGTCGACGGTGACCAGCCTGCTGAAACGCATGGAAAAGCTGGACCTCATCCGCAAGGAAACGCGGCCCGAAGACCAGCGGGGCGTGGCCATCTTCCTGACGGAAACGGGCTGGGAAAAGGCCAAGCGGATCCGTGAGGTCATTTATGGCATCGACGATGAAATGTGGCAGGGCATCGAGCCGGAAGCACGCCAGCAGTTCATGGCGACGTTTCATCGCATTATGGAGAATGAAAAGAAGTGGGGCGATTGAGTATGCGTCATATGCATCATTTGAAAATACGGGTCAGTGTATTTCTTTGCAGTATCTTGATGACGGCCTTCGGCATCGACTTGATTACTGTCGCCAGCCTGGGGACGTCGCCCACTTCCAGCGTGCCCCTCGTCGTCAGCCTCTATACGCCGTGGACCTTCGGCCAGCTGACCTTTGTCCTCAACATGGCCTTCATCGTCTTGCAGATTGCCCTGCTGCGCGCCAGTTCCGGCCCGTAGAGCTGCTGCAGATTGCCATTAACTTCGTCTTCAGCGCAGCCATCGACTTTTTCATGCACGCCATGGCAGGATTACAGGGACTGAACTGGCCTTTTGCCGCAGTTCTCTTAGTGGCCGGCTGTGCGACCCTGGCCTTCGGCATCTGCATCGAAGTGGCGTCGCAGGTCCTGATGGTGCCTGGCGACGGGGCCGTCAAGGCCATTGCCCAGACGGGGAAATGGTGGATGGGCTCGACGAAAGTCGCCTTCGATTCGACCATGGTCACCATTGCCGTCATCTTGTCGACCCTTTACGGCGGCCTGGGGACCCTGACTGGCCTTGGCGTCGGCACGCTAGTGTCGGCCATGCTCGTCGGGCGCTTCGTCAATTTCTTCAATCGCCGCGTCTTTCTCATCGAACGCCTGGCCCGGCTGTCCTTGGATGATGAAACCAAGGCGGCCGGAGCTTTGTCCAAAGAAATCCAGTCCTGATTCAGGGACTGGACTTTATTCTTTTTCGGGCATATAATTATAGTTAATAAGCTAATCAATGTGTTCGGATACGGTTACGCTATAATAGAACGTAACCTCTTGATTCACCTATGTAGTTAGTTAGCTAATTATAATAGAGAGAAAGGAATGATTACCATGAAGGGACAAACAGTGCATCTGCCAAAGCGGGCATGGCGCCTGGGCCTCTTTTTCATCGGCATCCTCCTGGCAGGCGGTGTCCTGCTCATGTATAAGGGAAATGATGCCGTGGCCCAGGGTATCGCCAATAAGGACGGGATATTGACGGCAGAGCAGGTCAAGGTTTCTTTTCAGTCCGTCAGTGGCAAGATGGTGAACGAAGCTGTCCAGGAATCAAAGGAGGTCAAGGCCGGCGACATCCTCATGCAGCTCGACAGTACCGACGTTGACTTGGATATTGCCAAGACCCAGGCTCAGATAGCTCAGCTCGACGCCCAGATCCAGTCGATGGAAGGGACTATCGCCATCGGCTTTGTCTAGACCGATACGTCGCAGGAAGAAAGCCGGCGCCAGATCAACCAGCAGCGAGCAGCCATCGATTCGGCGACGGCAACGCTGGTCAATGCTCAGCGTGATTATGACCGTAAATCGTCGCTGTATCGCCAGGGAGCCATTGCCAAGGCTGATTTTGACGATTCCCAGGCGGCTTTGTCCGTAGCCCAGGCCAATATGAACCAGCAGCAACAGGCCTTATCGAAATTATTGGGCGGTGCCGTCGATACGGGAGACAGTGATTCCCTCCAGCTGCCGCAGATCGAAGAACAGCGGCAGACCATTGCCAACAAGCGTCACGACCGGGAATCGCTGGTCCAGCAGCGCAATCAGCTCCAGGTCCGGCTCCAGCAGCTGGAAGTCCAGAAAGACCGCCTGACCCTGCGGGCGCCGGAAGACGGGAAAGTCCTCAAGCTCCTGGCCAAGCAGGGGGAAATCGTCCAGGCCGACACGCCGGTCATCCTCTTGGAAAGTAAGCGCCAGTATTACGATATCTATGTCAGTGAAAAGCAGGCCGTCCATCTCCATGAAGGCCAGGCCCTGGCCGGTGTCGCCGTATCCTATCTGTGATTTTGCATCAGAATGACAGCAGTTTACAACTTTTTGAACAAATAAATATCGCGTAACCACACTTTGAAGTATAATGAATCTGCTAAAACACATCATCTCAAAGGAGTTACGCGATGAATTCATTATACCTCGAAAATTCGATTATTGGTAGTCTGTTTCGTTTCTTTTCTCCATATTTTTCTACGGCGACACGGCCAACGCGATTCCTACTGACCTGGTTGGTCATCGCTCAGGTAGCCTTGCAGGCCTTCCCATCTCTTCGCTTTCTTCATCGGAATTTTTTGTCCCAGGTGACGCATCGCTGCTTAAATAGTTATTACCGGGCGCTTCAGAACGAAACGGTGACGAGCCATTCTCTCCGCCTGCAAACAGCACAATTGGCTTGCAGCCTGATTCCGGCGGCCTTACAGAATGAACCGGTCTTTCTCAGTGTCGATGATACGACGGTACCGAAATTCGGCAAGAAGTTCGATGCTGTTTCTCTGTTGCATGACCATGCCTGCCATACAGGCAAGCCTTACGTAAACGGTCATTGCTTCGTCAGTTTGACACTGAGTGTCCCTGTCCTGAACCAGCATGAAGGAAAAGCTCCGCTTATCCGCTATCTGGCGGTTCCCGTAGGGTACCGGATGTGGACGAAAGAGCAGACCAAACTTGAATTAGCTGGTGACCTCATCGAGGAGGTGATGCCCTTACTGAAAGACCGGCAGGTACTGTTGCTCTTTGACAGTTGGTACGCTAAAAGCTCGCTGATAGAACGGGTTTTGCAGTATCCCGGACTGGACATCATCTGTAATGTCCGCAGTGATTCGGCAATGTATGAACTACCGCCATTGCCTAACGGCAAGCCGGGACGCCCGAAAAAACGAGGAAAGCGGATTCATATGAATGATTTTACGCTGTCCTGGAATATGGACGGTATGCAAGTGGGTCATCGGATTGTTTTGACCCATATCTGCGGGAATCGCCGTATCCATGCTTATGTCAGCTACACTACATCTGGCTCCTGGCGGCTTTTCTTCAGCACCCTGAATCCCAGTGACCCGCATATGAGCTGCGCCTGGCAGGAACGAAAGATCCTACGGGACGCACCGGCAGAAGGCATGGACTATTATCCTTTGAAGCTGTACAAGCTGCGTTGGGCCATCGAAACCAACTACTATGAGCAGAAGGCCTTCTGGTCGCTGAATGCCTACCGGATTCGCCGCCAAAATGGTATTGAACATAGGGTGAACCTGGTAAACCTCGTTCACAGCAGCCTGAAAATGCTGCCGTATCTGGACAAGCATTTTGCGAAGTACCAAAACGCTAGTCCACAAGAGCTGCGAAGCCATATAAGCTGGCAAATACAGCGTGAAATATTTTTAGGCACTTTGGTCTCTAAAGCCCAAACCGCAAAAAATCCAACGGACTTAGTGCAGGCCTTGTGTAAACTGGTTTCGTCAACTTCCGAGGTAGCGTAAAAGTTGTAAAGTGCTGTAGCTTTATAAAAAAATAAATAATCTAGAGGAATGCATTGTTTAGGAAGTGAAATGATGTTAAAATAAGAAAAAGTGTATAATGGGCCTGTGAATTCAGACCAGTACTGAAAATTTTAAGAGTGCATGATATAGTATTAAGTAACGAAAATTGGAGGATGCTATCATGCCAAGAAAAAAGTACACTTCTGAATTTAAGACCAAGATTGTTCTGTCAATTCTTCAAGGCGACAAGGAATTCAATGTCATCTGTTCTGAAAACGGCCTGAACCCAAACATGGTCAGAAATGGAAGCAAGAATTCCTGCAAAATGCCATCTTGCCTTTGGTGCAGATTCTGAGCGTAAGGCCGTTCAGAGGAAGGAGGACGATCTGAAGAAAAAGAATGACCAGATGCTAAGGACCATCGCTGA
>NZ_APHY01000057.1 GCF_000417505.1 Megasphaera sp. NM10 | reverse complement strand
GGACGTCMKGTACGTCTTCCGCGCTCTTGATGTCGTAGTYGTTGAGGATTTGCTGAGCAATCTGCTCGCCTGGGGTAGTTGGTGGAGTTTTACACTTTGCCATTCTGTTACCGTCCTTATCTTTGTTTACCCCAGTATGGGGCATAAAGTAGATTCATGCAATACCGATTTACACAAACTATTTTACACTCCCTTATCTTTCCTTATTTTAACTATATTATAGGATTATGGGGAGAAGGGGAAATTATTTATGGCAACAAAAGATAAAACAAAAATATTACAGATTCGCATTGATGATGATATGCTAAGTGCATTTCAAGAGATAACTGAACGATTTAGCATCAATCGTTCGGCCCTTATTCGTTCGTAGATTAAGAAATATATTGATGCACATAAAAGCAACAACAATAACAACCAGTGGCTCTAGCTGGGGAATCCTATATTTTACACCAATTTAGGCTTTTTCCGTGCGAGCTGGGATAGTTTTAGCATGTTACGATATATACAAGGAAGGGGGGTTCGTATGGATAAGAAGCAACTTAAAAAAATATGGATGGCTTTTTTTGATAGATAATAACATAAAAAATATCGATGTAGCTGCTAAAATTGGTATAACTGGCAGTGCATTAGGTCAGCGTATAAATAATGGATCTATTCGATTTATTGATATGGTGAATATTTTTGAGTCATATGGATATGGATTGAAATTCTATCGTAAAAATAACGATTCATAGGATAGACTGTTCTCTTGTTTTAATTGAAGTCTTTCTCTTACAGGCAGTAATATTCGTGTCTGTATTGCTTCTGACGTTATACAAGGTACATTTGCCACATCTGAAGCAAAGAGCATAACAGGTAGCGCTAGATTTGAAAAAATTTAATGGCCTATCGCTTTTTTAGAAGGCTTTTTCATTTTGTCTGCCTCAAAATGAAAAAAAAGCAGGGCCATTTCTGACTCTGCTTTAGCAAGTTGCCCGGATTTGAACCGTGATCTTCCTCAATCAAGGCGTGCGCCCCGTACACTACTACTTGCTAGTTCAATTATACCAGCTTTTTGTAATGCGAGCACTACCTTTTTCTTTTTATCTGAGACAATATTATATATATAATATTGTGTATAGGATTCGCGGCGGCCTTTTTGGCCCGTCGGGTGCCGACTAGCGAAGGCGCAGGATGGGTGCCAAAACGGACAGCAGTGGCGGAACGCCCTGGGTCGGGACGTCCCCTACATAGCCCCGGCTGGGGCATTTTTTTGTGCTGATGGTTGATTGAAGAGATGCCTTATTTTAGAAGAAAAAAAGCTTGACAAGGTCTGTCTAAATCTGTAAAATAAATAAGTAAGCTTTTCACTTGGACTCCATTAGCCCCGGAGAAAGAGCACCAAAAGCTTGGTCAGTTAGTTAAATTCAGGGAGGAATCACACAGCATGAAAACTACATTTATGGCCAATGCAGGCAACATCGAACGCAAATGGTTTGTTGTTGATGCTGAAGGCCAGACATTAGGCCGTCTTGCTGCCGAAGTAGCTAAAGTTCTTCGGGGAAAACATAAACCTACTTTTACCCCGCATGTTGATACAGGCGATTATGTAATCGTAGTAAACGCAGCAAAGGTTAAATTAACAGGTAAAAAATTAATCCAGAAAACCTATTTCCATCATTCCGGTTATCCCGGTGGAGCTAAATTCACTCAGGCCGGCCACATGCTCGAAGCACGTCCGGAACGCGTTGTTGAAATGGCAGTTCGCGGTATGCTCCCGAAAAATAAATTGGGTGAACAGATGTACCGCAAACTGAACGTTTATGCAGGTGCTGAACATCCGCATCAGGCTCAGAAACCTGAAGTTTTGAAGTTAAACATTCGCTAATTAATACCGGGAGGAAGATTTCATGGCAGTAGCACAGTACTACGGCACTGGCCGTAGAAAGACATCCGTTGCTAGAGTTCGTCTGGTTCCGGGTCAGGGTAAAATCACAGTCAACAAAAAAGAATTGAACGAATATTTCGGTCGTAAAACACTGGAATTGGTTATTAAACAGCCGCTCGTACTCACAGGCGTAACTGAACAGTACGACGTCATCGCTGACGTTAAAGGTGGCGGCCCGTCCGGCCAGGCCGGCGCAATCCGTCACGGCATCAGCCGTGCCCTTTTGGAAGTCGACGGCGATTTCCGTCAGGCTCTCAAAAAAGCTGGTTTCCTCACACGCGACCCGCGTGAAAAAGAACGCCGTAAATACGGCCTCAAGAAAGCTCGTAAAGCTTCCCAGTTCTCGAAACGTTAATATTTTTCCAAGATATTTTCGTCAAACCTATGCAACCGATAAACCGCATGAACTAAGTGTTCATGCGGTTTTCTTTTTTTGCCTGAAGACTAAATGGCTCGTTTTGTGCAAATATATAAAAAAAATGGGCCGTTTATATATTGAAATCATAGGTTATACGTTTTATACTTTACCTATCAAACGAAAGAAATATAATTAAATATATTAGATATTAGTATATTTAATTATATTAAAGGACAATGAAGTCAAGAGATGATTTCATTGTCTTTTTTTATTTTGATTAGGAGGTGGAAACCATGATTGAAATAAAAGCGATTATACGGCGGGAACGATTACAAATCGTAAAAGAAAAGCTGGCTGAAAAAGGGTATTATGGGTTAACTCATTGGCATGTCATGGGACGTGGCAAGCAGCGCGGCGTTAAAATCGAAGGAGTTCAATATGATGAACTGCCTAAAGAAATGTTGTATATCGTCGTTCACGATGAACATAAGACGGAAGTGCTTATGACAATTATTCATGCATCTCGTCTAAATGAACGGGGCAATCCTGGTGATGGCCGGATTTTTATTACTAATATAGATGAAGGTTATACCATCAGTGATCAGCTGCTTTAAAAAGAGAGTATTAAAAAGAGAGTATTAAAAGGAGGCGGTTATGATGGATGGAATTTTCGTTTTGCAGTTTGGGCAGCAGTTGGTCAATGGCATCTCATTGGGAAGCATATATGCTTTGATTGCTTTGGGCTACACGATGGTTTACGGCATTATGAAGCTGATAAACTTTGCTCATGGTGATATTTATATGGTTGGTGCCTACGCCGGGTTCTTTGCCGCGACGGCAACGGACCTGCCCTTTATTGCCTGCATTATCTGTGCCATGGCAGTAACCGGGGTTTTAGGTATAGTTGTGGAACGCCTTGCCTACAAGCCCTTGCGGCACAGCCCTAAGATAGCTATTTTAACTACCGCCATTGGCGTAAGCCTTTTCCTGGAATATACGACAATGTTGATTTTATCCCCTCAGCCGAGAACATTTCCTCAGTTGATTAATAATACAATTTATAATTGGGGTGGCATTGTCATTTCATTACAGCAAATCATCATTCTCGTAACTGCTATTGTACTGATGATTGTACTGACCTACGTTGTCAATTATACAAAAATGGGAAAAGCCATGCGGGCTGTTTCTTATGATCCCGATGCAGCACAACTTATGGGAATCAATGTAGATAAAACCATTTCCTTTACGTTCTTCATGGGTTCCAGCTTGGCCGGGGCTGCCGGTGTGCTCGTTGGCATTTACTATAATTCCATTGAACCGCTCATGGGTATCATGCCTGGAATGAAAGCTTTCATTGCCGCTGTATTAGGTGGCATCGGCATTATTCCCGGGGCCATGACAGGCGGTATCATCCTGGGGATTGTAGAAGCCATGGTCAGCGGTTTCATTTCTTCTACCTTTAGAGATGCTGCAGCTTTTGCCATCTTGATTATTATTTTGCTGATTAAACCTACTGGTCTTTTAGGCAAGAACGAACATGAGAAAGTGTAGGTGACCCAGATGATAAAGCAGTTAAGAAAAGAAGATGCACTGTTTCTAGCTATTTCAATCGTCGTATTCGTTGTTTTTCAGTTTCTCATGTCAGAACGGATTTTATCCTCATTTTGGAGGCTTAATATTACGGTTATCTGTCTGAACATCATTTTAGCATCCAGCTTGAACCTCATTAATGGTGTTACGGGACAATTTTCCCTGGGACATGCCGGCTCATGGCCATTGGTGCTTACGTATCTGCAGTGTTTACCATTTTCCTACACACCCCCTTCATCGTCAGCCTTATAGCTGGCGCCGGGGCAGCCGGTCTCCTGGGATTCTTGATTGGCGTGCCGACACTACGACTGGAAGGCGATTATCTGGCCATTGCTACATTGGGAATGGGCGAAATTATCCGCATCTGCATCCTGAATATTCCCCAGGTTGGCGGTGCATCAGGGTTGTCGGGCATTCCTAATGAAACAACATTTTCATGGTTGTTCTTCAGCATGATCATCACCTTATTCGTGATTAAAAATATTCTCCATTCCAACAAAGGCCGTGCCTGCCTGGCTGTACGGGAAAATTCCATAGCTGCTGAAGCCATGGGCATCAATATTACCAAAACAAAAGTGTTTGCCTTTACTGTTGCCTCTATATTCGCCGGTCTGGCAGGGGCTCTGTTTTCCCACTATTTCGGGATTGCCCATCCATCGAGCTTTACCTTCATGCGGTCTTTTGACATCATGACCATGGTTGTACTCGGCGGCCTGGGAAGTATTTCTGGATCTATTGTAGGCGCTGTGATTTTAACGTTCATCACGGCGGCTATGCAGAGTTATCCGGAATACCGGATGATTGTCTATGCTTTGCTTTTAATTGTACTTATGCTTTACCGGCCGAATGGTATATTTGGCAGTCATGAAGTTGCAGCTCTCATTTGGGGGAAATGGCACAAAAGAGGTGAAAAAGATGGCGCAGTTGTTGAAAACAAATAATCTTTCCAAATCCTTCGGGGGAATCAAAGCCGTTCAGAATTTCGATATCTATTTGAACGAAGGTGAACTGATCGGGCTCATTGGTCCTAATGGCGCCGGCAAGACGACAGCTTTTAACCTCTTGACCGGTGTATATCAGCCGACGACAGGCAGCATCCTGTTAGATGGCGTCAATCTCGTTGGCATGAAGCCTCATACGATTACCCAGCACGGCGTTGCACGGACCTTTCAGAATATCCGCCTCTTTGACAATCTGAGCGTCCTGGACAATGTCAAGATTGCTTTTAACTACCGCGTGAAGTACAATCTGGCTGAAACTATCTTGCGTATCGGGCGGTATGGCAAAGAAGAAAAGCAGGTGGAACAGGAATCTTTGGATATTTTGAAGATATTTAATCTGGCAGATAAAAAAGATGAGCTGGCAAAAAATCTTCCCTATGGTAAACAGCGCCATCTTGAAATTGCCAGAGCTCTGGCAGCTAAGCCCAAATTGCTACTCCTTGATGAACCGGCAGCCGGAATGAATCCGCAGGAAACCCAAGATTTAATGAAAATGATTGAGTGGATCCGGGAAAAATTCCATTTGACAATTCTTCTGATTGAACACGATATGGCTCTGGTCATGGGAATTTGCGAACGGATTTATGTATTGGAATTCGGAAAAATCCTGGCTGAAGGGATTCCCGATGAAATTAGGTCCAATGCAGAAGTCATTAAAGCTTATTTGGGGGAAGAGGTGTAGTCAGCATGAGTATGTTGGAACTAAAAGACATCAATGTGTATTATGGATCCATCCATGCTATCAGGGATATGTCTTTATCTGTTGAAGAAGGGCAGATAGTCAGTTTGATAGGGGCAAATGGGGCAGGAAAAACAACGACGCTCCGCACCATTTCAGGATTGCTCCGTTCAAAAACAGGCTCCATTGATTTCATGGGCGAACCGATTACCAAGAAAAGTGCAGAATATATCGTGCGCGACGGGATTTCCCATTGTCCTGAAGGAAGAAGGGTTTTCGCCAATATGTCTGTACAGGAAAACCTGGAAATGGGAGCCTTTACCCGGAAGGATAAAAAAGAGATTGCTGAGTCTCTTGAGATTGTGTATCAACATTTTCCCCGCCTTAAAGAACGAATGAAGCAAATGGCAGGTACATTATCAGGTGGAGAACAACAGATGCTAGCCATGGGACGGGCCTTGATGAGCAAGCCCAAGCTGCTGCTTCTCGATGAGCCGTCCATGGGCTTGGCGCCGATATTGGTAAAAGAGATATTCAATATTATTGAAGAAATACATAAATTGGGGACCACGGTCCTTTTGGTTGAACAAAATGCTCGCATGGCCCTAGCGATTTCCGACTACTCTTATGTGTTGGAAACAGGTACTATCTATTTGAAAGGAGAGGCTCAAAAGCTGATTGCAAGTGAAGAAATCCGCAAGGCGTATTTAGGTGGCTGATTAGCCAGGCAACAGAGGAGGAATTAGTATGACAGGAAAATCCATAAGAAAATGTATCATTACGGCATTGGCAGTAATGTCTTTGGCCGTATCCCTGACCGGTTGTAGTGGTGGCAGTGCCGACAGCGATACAATTAAAATCGGCGGCAACTTTGAATTAACCGGGAACAGTGCTTCCTATGGGGCTTCTGCCAAAAATGGCATGGAAATGGCGGTAAAGGAAATCAATGACCAGGGAGGCCTTTTAGGCAAGAAAATAGAAATTGTGACAGCTGACAACCGCAGTGAAGCAACAGAAGCAGCCAATGCCATGCAGAAACTTCTGGACAGTGATGTAAAATTCATCATTGGACCGGATACATCGAGTGGCAGCCTGGCCTGTGTCAATACAGCGGATAAGGAAAAAATCCCTATGATTACTCCTTATGGCACGAATCCGGATATTACCGTAGATCCGTCAAGCAAACAGGTCCATCCTTACGTGTTCCGGACCGCTTTTATCGATACATTTCAGGGCAAGGTCATGGCTGATTTTGCCGTAACCAACCTTAAAGCTAAAACAGCAGCAATTTATGTGGATAATTCAAGCGACTATGCCAAAGGGCTTCAGAAATTCTTCGTCGATGAATTTGGAGCCAAAGGTGGACAAGTTGTATCTGAAGAAGCCTATCTCCAGAAAGATACGGACTTTAAAGCCGCACTTACAAAAATAAAGGCAGCTAACCCGGATATTATATTCGTCCCCGGCTACTATCAGGAAGTCGGAATGATCGTAAAACAGGCCCGCGAACTGGGTATCACCCAGCCGATTGTCGGCGGTGATGGCTGGGATAGTGCCAAATTGATTGAAATTGCCGGTGCCGATAATCTCAATAACTGCTATTTTGGCAATCACTATTCTGCTGATGATACATCTGATGAAGTCAAGACATTTGTTGCCAATTATCAGAAAGCCTATAATGTTAAACCGGATGCCCCGGCTGCACTGGCTTACGATAGCGTCATGATTCTGGCTAAAGCTATTAAGGATGCCAACAGCCTGGACGCGGACAAGGTAAAAGATGCTTTGGCTAAGATCAGCAATTTGAAGGCTGTTACAGGGACTATTACGTATGATGAAAATCATGACCCTGTCAAATCGGCTGTCATTCTTACGTTCAAAGAAGGAAAACAGAGCTTTGTTACTAAAATTCAGCCGTAACTATGAGTTAAATATATGATGATTTTTTAGAATATGTATTGCTGTCATGGGAGATTTATATTATTCTCATAATATAAATCTCCTGTTTTTCTGTATTTCTATAAGGAAGTGGAATTATGACTGTTACTGTCGATTATTTGTATAAGAAAAGTGAAAATCTGTATGGAATGAAAATCCTTGCAGGTGAAGCAGGGATGAATCGCACGGTAGAATGGATTCATATGATTGAAGGGATACAGCCCGCTTCCTTTCTACGTGGTGGGGAACTTGTCTTTTTAACGGGAATTAGTTGCGATGGAGATGTATGGCTGCAAGAATATGTAAAAAAATTACTTCATTGTCAATGTGCAGGTATCGTTGTCAATATAGGTCCATATATCAAACGTGTACCTTCTACAGTTATTGATTTTTGTAATGAACACAAGCTGCCCTTATTTACGATTCCCTGGGAAGTCCATTTAGTAGATGTTACTCGGTATATGTGCCGATTTATGATTGACGATGAAAAGAAGAAGCAAAGTATTATAGATGCTCTTCAAGAAATTTTATTGTTTCCTGGGCAATGCCAAAATGCCTGTGCTATTTTGGAAAACAATGGATTCAGCATTACGGGGGAATTTCGTGCTATCGTCATACGTAGTGAAAATTTAGATAACAATGAAGAAATTTTAGCTTTTTTAAAAATTTGGAATAGTCAGATTGTTGCTTTTGCTTATCATGCAGATATTGTTGTTATTCAAAGTGGAAAGAATTTGAATGATGATGAATCAATAGCCATGCAAATCTTTAATTATCTAGCAGAAAAACACCTTCAGATTTTTATTAGTGTAGGAAGCGTAGTCCGAAAAATCGCTGATTTATCGCTCAGCTATCACCAAGCTTCGGCTATTAATATATTAGCAGAAAGAGAGGAACAGTCTGTTGTTTATTATGAAAAAATGGGCGTTTATAAGCTATTGTTGAATGGAACTCCCAAAACGGTAATAAAACAATTCTATGAAGATACATTAGGACCTCTGGAAGATTATGATAAGTCTCATACGTCTAATTTAATGGAAACTTTGTACTATTATCTGGAGCATGAGTGCAGCATTAAAAAGACGGCTGATCATGAGGTTGTACATCGAAATACAATTCTCTATAAATTTAATAAAATAGAACAAATATTGGGAATTTCTATTAATAACGAAGAAGATAAATTGGCGATTTTGATGGCGTTTAAAATTCGCAGATTGTTATGAGTATTTTGTGCAAACATACAAAAATGTTGATGATTTTGCGCATTGAAGCTCTTGTTTCGACAGTATATAATAAGCACAACAAAAGAAAGCAATGAGGCTCTTAGAATAGAGAATCGTTGCTTTTTTGTTTTATATCAGAAGATGAGAAGGAGATGCTTATGATGACAGGTGCAGAAATTAAAGAAATGGATTTAGCATATAATCTTCATTCTTGGGCAAAACAGGGAAATTTAGACCCGTTAGTCATTACCAAAGCGGATGGTATTTATTTATGGGACGCTGATGGAAAGCAATACATGGATATGTCTTCTGAATTAGTTAATTCCAATGTGGGGCATGGAAATCAGGATATTATTCAGGCTATAAAAGAACAGGCAGATAAATTTTGCTTTTTATCTCCTGCTTTTGCCGTGGAACCACGGGCTAAGTTAGCTAAGATGGTCATTGATCGGATGCCGGATAATATGGGAAAGGTTTTCTTTACGAATGGGGGCGCTGATGCCAATGAAAATGCTGTGAAAATTGCCCGGCTATATACGGGGCGTTATAAAATCATGAGCCGATATCGCAGTTATCATGGCTCATCATTTGGTGCGGGGAATGTCTCAGGCGAACCACGGCGGTATGCTGTTGAACCAGGCATCCCAGGCTTCATCAAATTTTTTGATCCCTATTTGTATCGGGAAGCCGTCTCCTTTGATAGTGAAGAAGAAGCGACAAAGTTTTATATGACTAAATTGCGGGAACAGGTTATTTATGAAAATCCTGATACCATTGCAGCTATTATCTTAGAAACGATTACTGGTTCAAATGGCATTATTATTCCACCTAAAGGTTATTTGCAGGGTGTTCGTAAAATCTGTGATGAATTCGGTATTATGATGATTTGTGATGAAGTCATGGCGGGATGGTGCCGCACGGGTAAGATGTTTGCCTTTGAACATTTCAATGTAAAACCGGATATAGTGTCTTTTGCTAAGGGCATTACTTGCGGATATGTACAGCTCGGTGGGGTCGCGGTATCTAAAAAGATATCAGCCTTTTTTGATGACCATGTACTTTCGTGTGGTTTGACTTATAGTGGGCATCCTTTAGCTTGTGCGGCAGGGATTGCCTGCTTGAATTATTATGATAAAACCCATATTCTTGATCATGTTAACGAAATGGGAAAGATATTAGGTGATATAGAAGAAGGGATGAAGGCTAAGCATGCTTGCATAGGTGATGTCCGCTATATTGGTCTTTGGTCTGCCTTAGAATTAGTTAAAGATAAAACAACGAAAGAACCGATGGTACCTTTTGGGCGAGACCCGGAAGGAATTATGCCAAAAATTATTAAGACATTGATTTCTAAAGGATTTTATACATATTCTCATGAAAATATGATTATTGTTGCACCGCCGTTGATTATCACCGAAGAACAGCTGCGAAAGGCGATGACTATTTTGGACGAAGTGCTAACTGAAGTTGATAAAATGATTTGATGAGATAAATTTCTATATGCTTTATATCGCAGGCGTGTTCAAATGAGATGATTGCATCCTTTGGGCACGCTTGCTTGCTTTTCTCTTGCCCATAAACATGATAAAATATATATGCTATGGATAATTTTATTATTAAGTGTAAGCTTAGTATTTATGATAAATTCAAGATAACTTAAAAAAGGGGGAATCCGCATGTTTACGTATTATATGCCGACGAAGGTGTTTTTTGGAAAGGGCTGTATCGCTCAGTCCGGCGAAGTGCTGGCTGATCTGGGACGCAAGGCGCTGCTGGTCACGGGGCGTCATTCGGCCAAGGTGAATGGGTCCCAGGCTGCTGTTGTGGAAAAGCTGGATGAATTGGGGATTTCCTGGTTCCTTTTTGATGAGGTCGAAAATAATCCGTCTGTAGCGACGATCCGCAAGGCCGCTGCATTGGCCTTGGAAAAGGGCGTCGATTTCGTCATCGGTATCGGCGGCGGTTCGCCCATGGATGCGGCCAAGGCCATCGCCCTGGTCTGCACGCAGGAGCAGGAGCTGGATGATGAACAGTTGTTTACCGGCCCGTACCGCAAGCCCTTGCCCATCGTCGCCGTACCGACGACGGCCGGGACGGGCAGTGAAGTGACCAAGGTCAGCGTCCTGACCAATCCCAAGGCCGGGACCAAGCAGTCCATCAATACGCCGCTCATTTTCCCGGTCTATGCCTTTGCCGACCCGGCCTTTACGGACAGTGTGCCCGAAGCCGTCACCATTGATACGGCCATTGATGCCTTGTCCCATGCCATCGAAGGCTATATGTCCACGGCGTCGACGCCCATGAGCGATGTCTGGGCCGAAGAAGCCATGCGTTTCCTCGGCGTCCATTTGACGGACCTCAAAGGCGACGTTTCGCCTGTCGTCCGGGAAGACCTGCTCTATGGCTCGACCCTGGCAGGCATCACCATTGCCCAGACGGGGACGACCATGGTCCACAGCATGGGTTATATGCTGACCTATTATAAGGGACTCAGCCATGGCCGGGCCAATGGCCTGCTCTTGCCGGCGTACATGAAGCTCATGGAAGAAACGATGGCCGATAAGGCGGAAAAGGTCTGGGCTATCCTGGGCCTGTCCGGTGCCGGCGATTTTGCGGCCCTTATGCAGGATCTCATGGGCGATACCGTCGATTTGAGCGACGAAGAAATCGAAAAATTCGTCACCCTGACCTTGCCGACAGGCGGTGTCCAGCGGACGCCATATGCCGTCACGGCGGAGCTGCTCACTCGTATTTATCAGCAGTTGGCTGGGACACATAAATCGTAAAAGCGTAATTGCCGTATGACGATAGCGCTTTTTGAGTTCGCAGTTTTTAGTTTTTAGTTTGTAGTGAGGGCAAAAATTTAAAACCCAATTTCTACAAACTACAAACTCTATGCTATAAACTATTAAAAGTAGGAGGATTTTCATGGCAGAATTATTAGCCCCGGCAGGCTCTTTAGAAAATGTACTCACGGCCATTGACGCCGGTGCCGATGCCGTTTATTTTGGCGGGAAAGGCTTCAATGCCCGCAAATTTGCTCATAATCTCGACGATGCTGAAATCGGACAGGCTGTCCGGACGGCTCATTTATTTGGTGTCAAAGTCTATGTCACGGTCAATATCCTTATGGCAGACACGGAATTAGAGGCGTTGTCGGCCTATTTGCAGCTCCTCGACTCATTCGGCGTCGATGGCATCATCGTCCAGGACCTGGCTGTAGCCGCTTTGGCCCGGAAAGTCGCACCGGATCTGCCGCTCCACGGCAGTACGCAGATGACTGTGGCCGACTTGGACGGCGTCCGTTTCCTTGAAGCCAATGGCTTCACCCAGACCGTCTTGTCCCGCGAATTGTCGGCGCAGGAAATCCGTTTCATCGCTTCTCAGTCGTCCATTCCCATTGAAGTCTTCATCCACGGCGCGTCGTGCATGGCCTATTCCGGCCAGTGCCTGATGAGCAGTTTCCTCGGCGGCCGCAGCGGCAACCGCGGTGCCTGTGCCCAGCCCTGCCGTCAGCCTTATACGCTGCTCTGCGATGGCCAACCTGTCATGAAACACGAGGCCTATGTCCTCAGCCTGAAGGATTTGAAATCCCTCGATTATATCGACGACTTGCTCGATGCCGGCGTCACGTCCTTTAAAATCGAAGGCCGCATGAAGGGCGATACCTACGTCCGGACCGTCGTTTCGGCGTACCGCAGGGTCATCGATGCCCATTACCAGAGCCCGCAGCAGCGCAAGGCCGCCCATCACGAAGCGGCAGCCCTCCTGGAAGGCGCCTTTAACCGCAGTTATCAGGCCGATTTCCTGGGAGATTCCGTCAGCCGCCGCACGTTGACCGAACGCAATCCGTCGGGGCGGCAGACGGCTGATGACATGGCCGGCGGATTGACGCGGAAACTTTCCATCTATGGCCATGTCGACACGGAAGACCAGGGGAACCTGCGCCTGACCTTGTGGGATGAAAATGGCCATACCGCCTCGGCCGTAGCCGATTTCCAGCCTGAACCGGCCCGCCAGCGGCCGGCAACGGCCGATTACGTCCAGGGCCAGCTCGGCCGCCTGGGCGATACGCCCTTTGCCCTGGCCAGTGTGACCGTGTGGGATGAAACGCGCATGATCCCGGCCAGTGTCCTGAACGGCTTGCGCCGTCAGGCCGTTCAGGCTTTGACCGAGGCCATCCTGGCGGATTACCCGCGGCCGGCAGCCGGAAAGGCCCGGCAGCGGCAGGCTCCGGACAGGCAGCCTGGGGACAAGGAGGCCATGCAGCTCGTCGTCCGCTGTGACAGTGTCGACGGCGTCGTCGCCGCCGCGGACCAGGGTGCCGACGTCATCATCTTTGGCGGCGAATCGTACCATCATCATCCCTTCGGCACCAAGGCCTGGCAGGCCGCCGTCCAGGCCGCTCATGAACAGGGCGCGGCGCTGTGGGCCGGTACGCCGCGTATTGTCCGCGAAGAGAACCGGCTGGTCGTCCAGAACGAACTGGAACGGGCCATCACGGCCGGCGTCGATGGTATCTATGCCGGTGCCATGGCGGTCTTTGCCATGATAGCCGACTTGAATATTACCGTGCCCGTCCGGGCCGATTGGTCCCTCAATATCTTTAACAGCCAGGCGGCCCGGGCCTATGCGTCCTTGGGCTGTACGGCCATTACGGCGTCTGTCGAGGCGACGCTGCGCCAGCTGAAAGAAATGGTCCGCCAGAGCGGCTGTCCCATCGAAGCCGTCGTCCAGGGCCGGGCCGAAATGATGGTCACTGAGTCCTGCGTCATTTCGTCCTTTGCCGGCAAGGGCCAGAAGAAAGGCTGCCCGGGCGTCTGCAACCGCGGTGCCTATGCCCTGCGGGACCGCCGGGACGAAACGTTCCCTGTCGTCACCGACCAGTATTGCCGCAACCACATCCTCAACAGCCGGGATCTGGATATGGCGCCGTACTATAAAGACCTGTGCCGCGCCGGCATCGCCGCCATCCGCATCGAAGGCCGCGGCCGCACGCCGCAGTGGATCGGCCAGCAGGTCAGCCGGTACCGCCGCCTCTGTGACGGTACGGAAACGATGCTCTTAGGCAGGGAAGACCAGACCGTGACGCGCGGTCATTTCTTCCACGGAATCTTATAACAACAGGAGTAATGCCATTTATGAATAAAAGAAGTATGAGGATTTTGGGATTCTACCAGGTCCAGAACCTGCTGGTCCGCCTGGCCCCGTCCCGGTTGTCTAAAGAAATCGCCCGCCGCCTGAGACCGGTGAACGATGGCGATGTCATTGAAAAGAACCTGACCGATACGGAAGAAGCCGTCCGCTGCATGCAGACGGAAACGAGTACGCCCTTCGGCGGCATCGTCGATATCCGTCCGTCCCTGGAAAAGGCCAAGCGCGAAGTGACCCTCGATTCCCATGAATGTATCGATATCTGGAATAACCTCCAGCATTATGGGGAAATCCGGTCGTTCTTCGCCGAACGGGGGGCTGAGTATCCCCAGCTGGCCGAACAGGCTGAGGTCATCGGCGATTTTTCCCAGCTTTCTCATTCTTTCGCCACTGTCTTTGACAACAACCGCCAGATCCGCGACAATGCGTCGCCGGAATTGATGCGCCTGCGCAGCCGTATCGTCGAACTGGAACGGCAGACCAAGCGCTATGTCAATAATGTCCTGCAGAACAAGGAATACCAGAAGTATTTCCAGGATGCCCTGGTCACAGTGCGCAACAACCGCTATGTCATCCCCATCAAGCAGGAATACCGCCATGCCTTTCCCGGCATCGTCCACGATACGTCGGCCAGTGGTTCGACGCTCTATGTCGAACCGCTGGCCATCGTCAATGCCAACAACGACCTGCAGGCCGCCCGCATTGGCGAAACGAAGGAAATCGAACGCATTTTCCGCCGCCTGACGGCCAAAGTGCAGCAGCAGTACAATGACTTGTATGACAGCACGAAGTGTGTCGGTCAGCTGGAATTCGCCTTTGCCAAGGCCCAGTTAGCCTTGAAGATGAAAGCCTGCCGTCCGGCTATTTCCAAGACGCGGGAAATCAGGCTTATCCAGGCCCGCCATCCCCTCATCGACGCCAAGCACGTCGTGCCCAATACCATCGTCATCGGCGGCGATTACCGCATCCTGCTCATTACGGGCTCCAACACGGGTGGCAAGACCGTTTCCATGAAGACCCTGGGCCTTTTGGTCCTCATGCATCAGGCCGGCCTGTTCATCCCAGTCGGCGAATCGTCGGAACTGCCCGTCTTCCGCGACGTCTTTTCCGACATCGGCGACGAACAGGATATTTCCCAGAACCTGAGTACCTTTTCCAGCCATATGAAGCAGCTCATCTACATCCTCAAGCACTGCGGGCCGGAAGACCTCATCCTGGCAGACGAACTCGGTTCCGGTACGGACCCGGCCGAAGGCAGTGCCATCGCCATTGCCATCCTCGATGCCTTTTACCAGAAAGGCTCGTATGTCATGGTCACGACCCATTACAATGACCTCAAGAACTATGCCTATAATACGCCGGGCATCGAAAACGGCCACGTCGAGTTCGATATGGAAACGCTGAAGCCGACGTACAAGCTGCGCATCGGCTCGGCCGGCAGTTCCCACGCCTTCAGCATCAGCGAACGCCTGGGCATGCCCAAGGATATCCTGGAAAAAGCCAAAGACCTGCGCAGCAAGGCTCAGGACATGAATATGGAAAAAGTCCTGACCCAGCTCAATGCACAGGCCAAAAAGATGGACGAAGAACAGGCGGAACTGGAATACCGCCTGCGCGAAGCGCGGAAACTGGAAGACGATTTGCGCAAAGAAAAGGACAAGGTCACGTCGAAGCGGCAGGATATCATCGACGCCAGCCGCCGCGATGCCGTCGACCTCAAGCGCAACCTCCGCGTCGAAGCCGAAAAGATTATCCGCGAGCTGAAGGCCCAGTCCAAGGAGGGGACGGACCGGGAAAAGGCCAAGGCCATCGACAAGGCCCGCCGGGCTATCCAGCAGATTTCCCTGCCTGAAGCGGAAAAGCCCCAGCGCGACCCTGTCGACCTGTCGAAATTGAAAGTCGGCCAGCAGGTCTTCGTCAACAACCTGGACAGCGTCGGCACGGTCGAAGACATCGGCAGCAAACAGCTGACCGTCTCCGTCCGGGGCATGACGGTCCGGGTCAAATTCAAAGACGTCAGTGCGCCGTACCTGGACGAATTGAAGAAAGAACAACAGGCCGAAAAGAAAGCCGCTGCCGCCTCGTCGTACCGGCCTATCCGCACGTCCAGCGTGGCCACGGAATTGAACATCATCGGCAAGACCTTCAGCGAAGCCCTGCCGGAAGTAGAACGCTTCCTCGACCAGGCCCTGGCTGCCGGCTTCAGTCCGGTCAAGATCATCCACGGCAAGGGCAGCGGCGCCCTGCGCCGTCAGATCCACGCCTTCCTAGACGACCAGCCGTTCGTCAAGAAATACCAGCTCGACGACGTAGAAGGCGGCGGTGCCGGCGTCACCCTGGTCTATTTCTAAGGAAAGTGGGGGGCTGTCGCACGAAGGTTTTTGCCATCATGCAAGACCCCTCTTACTTTATAGTTTGTAGTATGGAGTTTGTAGTTTGTAGAACGGAGTTTATAGTTTGTAGGGGACGCCCGTGGGCGGTTGTTATGTGCAATAACATAGTTTACATAAATAGGGGTCTTCCCCCTACTGAAAAAAGTGATACTTTTAGGCATAAGAAGGAGTTGATTCTTATGCCATGGGAAGAAAGGAATGTCACCAAAGCTATGTTACGCAAAGAATTCGTTGAACGGGTACTTGCTCATGAGAAGAGCAAAAAAGCCCTTTGTCTTGAATATGGAATCAGTCGTCCTACAGGAGACAAGTGGATTAAGAGGTATCGTGAAAATTCTTCTTGTGAAGAACTTTCACGAGAACCTCACCACCGTGCCAATCGCACATCCCCTGAAATGGAAGCACTGGTCATCAAGACACGAAAAGAAAATTATGACGCGTGTGCCTTAGTTGTCCATACCCTTTTGAAACGACAAGGTATTCCAAACGTTCCCTGTGTCCGTACCATTAACAATATCTTTCATCGGTACGGCTTGATCACACCGGACGCCAGTCAGGCAGCTACACCTTATACACGTTTCGAAAAAGAAGCTCCTAACGACATGTGGCAAACCGATTTCATCGGTCACTTCGCCTTGAAAAACCAAAGACGCTGCCATCCTTTGATGGTGATGGATGACCATTCCCGGTTCAACCTAAGCTGCCATGCTCAATACGGGGAAACCTTCGGCGATACGATACCGGTAATGAGAAAAATATTTCTGGAATATGGTGATGCCRAAGG
>NZ_APHY01000056.1 GCF_000417505.1 Megasphaera sp. NM10 | reverse complement strand
GTCTGTAGGCTTTGATTCTATTTATTCTTTGCTATTTTCCTGGGGTCTTTGTTGCCCAAGGCAGGTATTGATCCAAGGTTTCGGCATCTTTGAAGTTTGCTGTATTGGGCAGCTTTTCAAAGAGGTATTTCAGATACCGGTTCGGGGTCCAAGCCGTTGGCTTTGGCTGTTTCAATCAGGCTGTAGACGATGGCACTGGCTTTGGCTCCCTTGGGGCTGTGTGAAGTATTTTTTTGGCACTTTGGTCTCTAAGGCCCAATTGCAAAAAATCCAACGGACTTAGTTTAGGCCTTGTGTAAACTCGCTTCGTCAATTTCCGAGGCGGCGTAAAAGTTGTAAAGTGCTGATCATAAACTTAGAGCTCATTTATTTTTCCTAGCTGGCTGCCTCATCGGCTGCCAACAAAATCCTCAAATTTCTAATACCCCTTTTGACATAATCCCCGACGGTGCTTTTCCTGAAATCGTATTTTTGGGCAATCTGCTTATACGAATAGCCATGGATGAAGTGCAGGCGGATGAATTTCTGCTGTAATTCGGGCAGCTGTTCCAAAGCCCAGTAGAGCTGCGTCCGTACTTCGTCTTCTAAATAGCAAAGTTCCGGACAGGCATCTTCAGAAACAAGGTCTTCCGGCAAATCAGTTAATGTATCGTTTTCCATAATCGTTTTTTCGACTCGCTGGTAGTAACAGGTCCGGCTGTAAGACTCCCGACGCAGGTGATTGTGTACCGAAGCGACCATCATTTCGGTAACAGTTTCTTCAAACTGACTCAGATCATACTGATAGATACAATCTATGGCCCCATGATAGGCCGTCGACAAGGCCTCATCGAAATTCTGATAAAACCGCTGGTATTTCTTGGCTTGATGGTGTAAATAGGGCTTAAAAGCCTTGATCAGTTCTTCTGCCGCTATTTTGTCGCCGCGCTGAGCAGCCCGTACACAATGTCGCATCTGAATAGTCATTACATCACGTCTCCTTACTACATTTACATTAAAATTCGATTAAAACCTCTTTTCATTTTTTCTTCATAAATTAAATTTTTTTAATGTTGCCTAAAATGGAAAATACCCTGGGCAGAAATCCTGCCCAAGGCATCTTTAGTATGCTACACTTATTCAAGTGTTTCAACCTTACGGGTTACAATTTGGCTCGACTTGAGTCCTGTCAAATTGCCGCCTTCCGTCGTAGCAAAGATTTTGCTGTCGACGATGGTCTGTGCAGCAGTATCGACAGTTGCCTTAGTCAAGTCCGCTTTCGGATTGGAAATAGAGTAGCTGACATTTTTGCTGAGTCCATCAACAAAGGTAAGCTGCAGTGTCTTCGTTTCCGATTTGATGGCCATGGTAATTCCTCCTTTCTTTGGTATTGTGAGAAGAGCAACCTCTCCGGCCCTTCGGGCCACCTCCAGCTCAGCTCTCCGTTTTGGCAACCGCCCTGTGCTTCCCTGTGGTCAGCACCTGACGGGCCAAAAAGGGCCTATCAGGGAAGGCTTAAGGCTCCCTTTGTAGGGGAGCTGTCAGCGAAGCTGACTGAGAGGTTTACGCGCTCTTACGCCGTAATTTCGTTTTCGACGATTTCGTGGATGCCCGTGATGGGATCTTCGTACAACGTGCCGATGGCGTTAACGGCGGTAACGACGTTGGCCGGGTCGACGCCGGTGACGAGGTTACGCATCTGTACGGATTTTTCGCACAAATTGTTATTTTCGTCGTTGTAGCTGATGACCAGCTTTAACTTGCCGGAAATCGCTTTGCGTTCTGCTGCCATGTTCATTCCTCCTTTCTTTTTTGTATGTGAAGAGCCTTCGTGGCTCATAAAAGCCTGCCATTATACCTGGATAGGCTGTGGTTGAATCTCTCTAGCGGGCTTCCCACGCGGAAGCCCCTACGCACAAGGCCTTCGGCCGTGTATTTTTTTGCGACCTGCCGCCTGCGTCCTCTTTTATGCTGCCTGCGAACTGCGGCCTGCGTTCATCATGCCGCCTGAGCGCCCTGCATCTGGTACGGGTACTGCATGATGCCCGTTGCGATGGCCTGGGCCGCTTCGTCGCGATGGGCGTCGTAACGGCGCCAGTCGAAGTCGTTGTCGATGAAGCAGACTTCGACGAGGACGGCAGGCATGATGGTATTGCGCAGGACAAAGAGTCCCGGCCGCTCTTTAAGCCCTCGATTCGGCAGACTGAGGACAGCCTTTAAGTTAGACTGGATGCAGTGCCCCAGCATGAGGCTGCCTGTGGACCCGGAAATGAGCGTTTCCGTACCACTGGCCCTGCCGTTGTAGGCATTGAAATGAATGGATACAAAGAGGTCACATTCGGCCTGATTCGCCTGGTCGCAGATATGGTATAGGTCATCGTCCTGACCAAAGACGACCGCGATTCCATTTCGTTCTAAATATTGCTGGACGCCCAAAGCCAATTCATAAGCCGCATCACATTCACGCAAATGCAAACGGCGATTGACGGCGCCCGGATCAAGCTGCCGGTCATGACCGGCATTTAAATAGACTTTCATAACTCTCCTTTCGATAAATATGGCCTTACGGCCGCAGTTCGCAGGACGCTTCGGAAAAAGCCGTGGCTCGTGGTTCGTGGTTCGTTACTCGTAAAAAACCATCATTATACCAAAACGGGCTGTGATGGAATCTCGCTGCGGGCCGCCCAGCCACGGCTGTCCGTTTTGGCAGCCGTCCTGCGCCTTCCGTTGGTCGGCACCTGACGGGCCAAAAAGGCTTGGGACGGCCCCTACGCAACCCCGATTGGGGCTATTTTTACGAGCTGAGGGCTTCCCGAAGTGTCGTTGTTAGTTTGAGTCTGACGCCGCGCAGCGGCATTTGAGTCCGAGGCGGCCGGCCGCCTGCGAACTGCGGCCTGCGAATCCCAATTATTGTCTCATATGGACACTGGCGGTTGTTCCTCCGATGGCGATGCCCTGCATGGGCCTGTGTTTCACGGCCGGGCATGGGCAACGCCCATTGCAGCCGCAGTCCGGATATGGCCTAATCGGCAGCAATACGGCACTGGCTCTCTGCAAGATGAAGATTAATTTCCTCTTATCGAGGTTCCTCAAAAATCGTAGTATCCGGTTCATAGCGCACTCCTTTCTGTTATTGAATTTTAGACATATACAGCGTAATGACGCCGTTTTTATCGAGTTTCATATAGGTCATATAGCCGTCTTTCCGTTCCAAATCTTTCTGACGGTCGGTCATGCAGTTAGAGATTTCCAACTGGTTCCGTTCGATGACTGCCAAACTGATTTCCGGGAAAAAGCTGCGGGCGAAGCGGATGAGTTCTTTAGATAAGTTCATCCTTCGATGGGACGCCCTTCCAGTAAAGCCTGCCGCGTGTCTTTCAGCTGGTTGATATGGCGCTGGGGCACGGTCCAGGCTGGCCCGGCATGAAAAGCTTCGGGGCGGCGGTTTTCGCGAAGGATGGCATACCATTCATCCATGACTTCGGCAATGGACGGCTCATATTTACATCGTTTTAGCAAGCGATGCAAAAGAGATTCCGCTTCCTTCGCCGTCATCGTTTCGGGCAGCATTTCTTCGAGCATCTTCAGCTTGTAGTCGTTGCAGTTTTTCTCTCCGGGCCTCGCGTAACACCGCATCAATGTGCTCGTAACATTCTCTCTGCTTACGTTCATATTCATCTTCCTTTCTCATGGGCCGTCCATTGCTGTTCTTTAAAATGGCCTGAATATACCGAATGTTATTGACTTTATTTTCATGGGCCAGCTCGATGGCGATACAGGTTGCCTCGCTGCCCCACATTTTCTCTAAATCAATGAGCTTCTTGGCGAATTCTCCCTGCATGGGTCCGAAAAGCTCCTGGTATTTCTGTACCGAGGCGTAGTCACGCATTGCTTTCGGCGTCGTCACAGGTTCACCGTCATAGACCGACGTTTCTTCTGCCGCAGGGGGATTTCCGTCGGATGCTTCTGATTCTTCCGGCGGATTCATCGTTTCCGTCACGACAGGCGCCGCATCCACTGAGCTATCTTCCGGCTGAGATTGACGCTGCCTCTCACGGTAGCGCTGTACCCGTTCGCGCGTCTGTTCCCGCCGCTTCTCGTCGCGTTGGAAATCCTGCAGCTCATCCCAGATGGCAATGCGGATAAGACCGCTTTCGTCGCGTTCGATGAGTTCCAGTCTTTCCAGCAATGCCAGTCCTTTTTCAATGAAGGGCCGGCGGCGGTGCAGGCATTTAGCAATGAGCTGTGTCGTCATGGCTTCCCGACCCGATACGTAGACATACCCGTTATCGTTAATCGTTCCGGCCATATCCTTCAAGAAGAACCATAAGACAATATAAGAATCGCCGTTAGGTTGGTTCATCAAGAATAAGATACGGGGATCCGAGAATAAGCCGGTCCTGGTTTTCAGCCATTGCAGTCGTTTCATTGCTAGCACCTCTTTCTACATCTTGGGGTTTGTCTTTCTGAATTACCCCTCTACTTATATAAGACAAAAAAAACGCCAATCGTCCGAACTTTTTTTTATCTTTTTTTGCCAAAAGGCTGCTTTTTCAATTTATTTTTTACGGCATAAAAGTCATATTGCATTTTTTTGTTTATTATTTTCTATTCAGCATCGATTAATATTAGATAAGCCATTTGAAATCATTAAGTTTTTATGTATTTTACTATAACTTTTTTCTCCTCTCTTCTTTTTCTTTTCTAGTCTTATAAAGGTAACGCGTTACACTTTCGCCATTGGATGTCTGAAAATGCGATTGCTAAGCCATTCATGCTATTTTACATTGAGTCATAGACAGCAAAAAAAAAGACGCTGTCGCATTAAGACAGCGTCTTTTTTGAGTTTTAAGTTTGTAGTTTTTAGTTTGCAGCAAATGACAAAAAATTTAAAACCATCTTCTACAAACCACGAACTCCGTGCTACCAATAAACCTCTCCGGCTCTTCGGGCCACCTCTCCTATGAGGAGAGGCATTTATAAGACGTCGACCAGGAGTTTTAGGATCAAATTGGCTTCGTGGCCGGCGCAGATGGCGACTCTGGGGGCCATGAGGCCGCGGCCGGGTTTGGCGTTCCTTGTCTGGTCGCCGCAGATGTAGAAGTGGCTGGTGATTTTTTTTGTTTCAATGGCGTTACTGTCGCCGTAGCCGGCCATACCCGAGGCGGAGACGATGTATTTATCGGGACATTGTTCCAGGATGGTGTGGACGAGCATGGTCTTGGCGTCGGGATTGTCGAAGGCTTCGCAGATGACCTGGTCGTCTTTCAGGATGGTCGGCACGTTGTCTTCGGTGAGGCGGACGAAGTCCGTGCGGACGTCGATGAAGGGATTGATGTCGGCAATCTGCCGGGCCAGGGCGTCGGTCTTGCGCTGGCCCAGGTCGCGGACCATGTAGGACTGGCGGTTGAGGTTGCTGGCATCGACGGTATCGAAGTCGATGAGGTGCAGATGGCCGACACCGGTCCGGGCCAGGTAGACGGCGGCATTGGAACCCAGGCCGCCGAGGCCGCAGATGGCGACGCGGCCGGCGCTGACTTTCTGGTGGACTTTCGGTGTATGGCGGGAACACATCATGCCTTCCAGGGCTTCTTTCGGCGGCAGGCGGTCTTTGGGGATGAAATAGATTTCATCGCCCTCTTTCAGGGCTAAGTTCTCTGTCGTGGCAAAGCCGTTGACGATAGTGATTTCCTGGCCGCTGCCATAGGCGGCTTTCAGGTCTTCCAGGTGGTCACAGGGACAATTCATTTTCTTTCCGTTCAATACTAACTGCATGGTATACACCCCTCGTTGCAAAATAAAAACGCACGACGTCTGACACCTTAGGTGGTGTCCCCGTCGTGCGTCTTGTTCTTATATCCTTAGTGTAGCCGTTTTCACAGCCCCTGTCAATCTTTCTTTTCGGCCTGGGCCCCTTCCTTCAAGCGTTTGAGCTGGCGCTGTTCTTCCGGTGGAAGGGATACACCGCAGCAGCCGCCGCTGGAATTGCTGGCATAGCCTTTAAAGACTTCAGAGACGATATTCTTAACTTTTTTCACCGATTCAACAACCATGAGAAGCCCTCCTTTTTTGAAATTCAAGGCCGTCGAACAAAATCGCCAGCCTGGCAGACCGCAAAGCATTCCATTTATACGGTAACGGATAGCACCACACGTCTGTGGCGGGCGCCCCACGTGGCGCCCCTACAGGTCACGAGCCACGAGCCACGACCTGCGACCTGCCTTAATCACCATGATTCATAGCGGGCGCCCCACGTGGTCGCCCCTACAGTTATTATAGCAGGAAAGGCTTCCATTGTAAATAATATCAACGGATAATTTTTATTAATTATTTGTCATCAGCGGCCGTCGGGCCATACCAGGGTAATCTGGCCGCTGGTTCTTGTCGCTTTGAGGTCGATGACGCGCTGGTTCGAGGAACCGCGGAAGTAGAGGCCCGGGTCTTTCAGGTCGTCGACGAAGGGGCCGTCGACGAGGACGTCACAGACGTCCAAGAGGGCTTTTTTCTGCGGGTCCTGGATGATTTCGTCATAGGTGAAGCCCGAGTAGACCCAGACCGATTTATCGGGCATGGCTTGTTTGACGTTTTGGACGATCTGCGTCAGGCCGTCGGTGTTTTCCATGGGTTCCCCGCCCAGGAGGGTCAGGCCGCTGTTGGTCGGGGCGCTGAGCCAGGACAGGAGCTGTTCCATTTCCTTGTCCGTCCATTCCTGTCCGGCCCTGGGGTCCTGGTATTCCGGGTTGAAACAGTTGAAGCAGTGGCGTGAGCAGCCGGTGACGAAAATCGTCGAGCGGATGCCCGGTCCATTGGCAATGTCATATTGCCGCATCTGTGCATAATGCAAGTCAAGTCACCTCTTAGATATGGAGGACGCGGTTCTTGATTTCCTGCGTCCGCCCTTCGTTCCAGAAATTTTCACCCAAATAGCCGCAGGTCCGGCGGATGACGGTCAATTTGTTGCGGTCTTTGTTGTGGCAGCGCGGGCATTCCCATTCGTTGTCGTCGTTGAGGATGATTTCGCCGTCAAAGCCGCATTCATGGCAGTAGTCCAGTTTGGTATTGAATTCGCCGTACGTGATGTGGTCGTAGATGTACTGGACCATGGTCAGGACGGCCGGGATATTATGAGTCATGTTGGGGATTTCGGCATAGCTGATGCAGCCGCCTGTCGATTTGTCTTCAAAGTCGGCTTCAAAGGAGAACTTGTCGAAGACGTTGATCGGTTCGCGGACGTCGACGTGATAGCTGTTGGTATAGTAGCCTTTGTCGGTGACGTCGGGGATGGAGCCGAAGCGGGCCTTGTCGATTTTGCAGAAGAGGTTGGTCAGGTTTTCTGCCGGCGTACCGTAGAGGGCGAAGCCGATGTTCGTTTCCTTCCGCCACTTCTTAATGTGGGCGTTGAGGTCGTCCATGATGCGCATGGCGAATTTCCGGCCTTCCGGCGCCGTGTGCGAGCAATGCTTGGTCAGTACCGTCGCTTCGTAGATGCCGATGTAGCCCAGGGACAAGGTCGCATAGCCGCCGTAGATGAATTTTTCGATAGTTTCACCGGGCTTCAGGCGGGCAATGGCGCCGTACTGCCAGTGGATAGGCGATACGTCGGACGTGATGCGCTTGAGGAGGTCGACGCGCAGGAGCAGGGCTTTTTTGCAGAGTTCCAGGCGCTTGTCGAGGATCTGGAAGAATTTTTCTTCGTCGCCGTCGGCGAGGATGCCGATCTGCGGCAGGTTGAGGGAGACGACGCCCATGTTGAAGCGGCCGTCGAACTGGTAATTGCCCTTTTCATCTTTCCAGGGGCTGAGGAAGGAGCGGCAGCCCATGGGGCTGAAGACGTTGCCCTGATAGGATTCGCGCATCTTCTTGGCCGAAATATAGTCGGGATACATGCGTTTCGCCGTACATTCAGCGGCCAGCTTGGTCAAATAGAAGTACGGGCTGCCTTCGCGGACGTTGTGTTCGTCCAGGACGTAAATGAGTTTCGGGAAGGCCGGCGTGACGTAGACGTTGGCTTCGTTCTTGATGCCCTGGATACGCTGGCGCAGCAATTCTTCGTCGATGAGGGCCGCTTCCCTGGCGTATTCGTAATCCGGCTGGAAATACATGAAGAGCGTGACGAACGGCGCCTGGCCGTTGGTCGTCATGAGGGTATTGATCTGGTACTGGATGGTCTGGATGCCGTCCTTGATTTCCTTCTTCGTCCGCTTCCAGGCGATTTCTTCAGCCTTTTCCATATCCGGTTCGATGCCGTAGACTTCGCGCTGTTCTTCGACGACGGCTTTCATGTACTTCTTGAAGGACTTGCGGACGTACGGTGCCAGGATGCGGTCGATGCCGTTGATGGACTGGCCGCCGTACTGGCCGCTGGCGACCTGGGCGATGATCTGCGTCGTCACCGTGCAGGCGACCTGGAAGGATTTCGGCGTATCGATTTTCTTGCCGTTGATGACCGTACCGTTGGCCAGCATGTCTTCCAGGTTGATGAGACAGCAGTTGAACATGGGCTGAATGATGTAGTCCATGTCGTGGAAATGGATGGCGCCGCTGTCGTGGGCCTGGACGATGTCGGCCGGGATCAGTTTGCGGCGGGCAATGTCCTTGGACACTTCGCCGGCGATGAGGTCGCGCTGCGTCGATACGACGTGGCCGTTCTTATTGGAGTTTTCGTCGAGGACTTCCAGGTTGGTGTTGTTCAGCAGGCCAAAGACATCGTCGTCGGTCGTATTGGTCTGGCGCTTGAAGGCCTGGATGGTCTTGTAGTTTTCGTAAGCCCTGGCCGTGGCCGGATTGTTGTATTTCAACAAACGGTAGTAGACCTGGTCTTCGATGGCGTAAATGGTCAGGTCCTTCTGGATGGAAGCAGCATACGCTTCGATTTCACCGGCAATCTTGGCAGCCTGCCCTTCTTCGTAAATACCGCTGCTGCTGTTCATGGCCTTTTCAATCGCTACGGTGATCTTATCTCGATTGAAGGGCACTCGTTCTCCATTGCGCTTGATTACTTCTAACATATGTCTACCTCCACAGTATATAGTATACAAATTGTACATTTTCCCATGCCTGCTACAAGATATATGGTACGGGGTCCGTTTTTCACATGCCCTATGATACTATATATAGTAGCGAATGTCAACGTGTACATACTCCATCATGTTGTGGACAAGTTAAGGTTAGTTTTTATCAAAATGGCTGGCAGGCCTTGAAAGGACAACACAAGAGCTGCGCTTTTATAGACGCAGCCCTTGTGTATAACTAGCAAAAATTTTCTTTTAATCCAGATTCAGGAGGTCGCGCACGACGGCACCGGCCAGGATCATGCCCGCCGTCGACGGGACAAAGGAAATGCTGCCCGGACTGGGGCGTACTTCGTCGCTGTCGGTGAAAGGCTTATGAGGGACTTCTGTCGAATAGGCCACCTTGATGTGGCGGATACGGCGCTTTTTCAGTTCCCGGCGCATGATCTTGGCCAGGGGATCGACGCTGGTCTTTTCGATGTAATCGAGCTGGAAATATTCCGGATGGAGCTTATTCCCGGCCCCCATGGAGGACACGACGGGGATGCCGCTGTGATAGGCTTCGTCGATGATGGCGATCTTGGCGCTCATCGTATCGACGGCATCGACGACGTAATCGGCCCCGGAATGGGCGATGAAGCCTGATGGCTTTCAGGCAGATAGAACGTCGCATGGGTCTCGACGTCGATGTCGGGATTGATGGACAAGAGGCGTTCCTTCATGACTTCGACTTTCGGCCGGCCAATGGTCTGGACCGTCGCCCCGAGCTGGCGGTTGACATTGGACGGGTCGAAGACGTCGGCATCGACCAGGATGAGATGGCCCACACCGGCCCGGCCCAGGGCTTCGACGACAGCCGAGCCGACGCCGCCGACGCCGAAGATGAGGACCTTTTTCGTATCTAATTCGTCCACCTTATCCTGGCCGATGAGGCGGGCTGTCCGCTGGGTATATTCTTTCTTCATCGCCTAGCGCTCCGGAATGATTTCCAGCCAGTAGCCGTCGGGGTCGACGATGAAATAAATGCCCATGGCCGGGTTCTGATAGACGACGCAGCCCATGTCTTTGTGCTTGGCCAGGGCCGCATCCATATCCTTGACGGCAAAGGCCGTGTGGAATTCGTTTTCGCCGAGGTTATACGGTTCCTTGCGGTCTTTGAGACAGGTCAGTTCCAGCTGGAAGTCGGACACGCCGTCGCCGAGATAGACGATGGTGAAATCCGGGTTCTCGATGCGGCTGACTTCGGTCAGGCCCAGGGCTTCTTTGTAGAAGTCCATGCTGCGCTGGAGATTCAAAACGTTGAAATTGGTGTGCTTAAAGGTGAATTGCATAGTACTACCCCCTTTTTATTTATTGGTTCTCTTCCTGCCAGCCCTTGGATACGTCGACCCATTCCCTGGCATGGGAATAGGTTTCCAGTTCGGGCAGTGTCAGTTCGATGGCACTGTTGGCGGTGCCGCAGGCCGGAAAGACGGTCTGGAAGCGCTTGAGCGATTCGTCCAGGAAGACGTCGACGCCTTCGTTGATGGCGAAGGGACAGACGCCGCCGACGGGATGGCCGATGAGCCGTTCCACGTCGCCGGCCTTGATCATGGTCGCCTTCTTGTGGAACCGTTCTTTGAACTTATGGTTGTCCACGCGGGCATCACCGGCAAAAAGGACCAGAATCGGATGGTCGCCGATGAGGAAAGACATGGACTTGGCAATGCGCCGGCCTTCCGTGATGAAGGCGGCCGCCGCTTC
>NZ_APHY01000055.1 GCF_000417505.1 Megasphaera sp. NM10 | reverse complement strand
TCTAAGGTCCACAAAGACGATGTGGTTGATAGGCCGGGAGTGGAAGTACAGCGATGTACGGAGCGGACCGGTACTAATAGACCGAGGACTTGACTTAAGCAGAGAGCCATGTTTGAAGGAGCCGAAAGGCGACGCACAAACATGTGCGAATCGCTTACTCCGAATCTCAGGAGGCTGTGAATTTGGAAACAGATACACAGAGAGAACGACGATTCGGAGACGAGCGGAAAGATTCTTGATAGTTCGTTGGATGTATGAAACATTTTTATGCAGTTGTCAGGATACGATAAGCAGAGAACCAGTTTTGAAGGAGTCGGAGACGACACGCAAAACTGTGTGAATCGCTTACGTCGGACTTGTCCGACGCCTGAATAACATAATTCAGTGGCGATAGCTGCGGGGATCCACCTGTTCCCATGCCGAACACAGCAGTTAAGCCCGCAAACGCCGAGAGTACTTGGGGGGAGGCCCCCTGGGAGGATAGGAAGCCGCTGATTAGTGAAAAGAGCACTGGAAAATTCCAGTGCTTTTTTGCTATTCGTAGGGGCCGTCCCAAAGGGCGGCCCGCCTGAAATGTGATGTACACGCCATACATGACGGGCTCGGACTCAGATGCGGCGTTCCGCCGCGACAGACTCAAACTGACAACGACGCTTCGGGAAACCCTCAGCGCGTAGCGGGCGCCCCACGTGGCGCCCCTACGATGCGGCTGCGCAGCGATAAACTCAAACTAACAACATCGCTTCGAGTAACCCTCAGCTCGTAAAAACGCCCCGACCGGGGCCTGCGTAGGGGCCGATCTTTAACCTCTCAGACCGCCTTTAGCGGTCAGCTCCCCTATAAAGGGAGCCTTGGGCGGCCCGCCGCGAATAAATGGTGATATACATAACAGGTCCATGAGGCATGGTTTTGCGAACTGCGGCCTGCGAATGGCGTTTTCTCCGAACAGCATTTCGCGGGATTCTCACAACGGGACGCCTAGCCACAGCTGTCCGTTTTGGCAGCCGTCCTGCGCCTCCTGCTGGTCGGCACCTGACGGGCCCAAAAGGCTTACAGGATGTCCCCTACGAAAGCGGTCCGGTGGACCGTCTGCTAACTGCGATCGGCGGCCTGCGAATAATGTTTTCTTTGAACGCCGTTCTACAGCAATTCGTATTTTTGGTTTTTTTGATAGCTTATCATGAATACCCGGCCCTTTTCGTCGAACATGATGGTCAGGTAATAGTCCGGGTAGACGACGTCGGACAGGAGGTATTCGTTACCGATGGCCTTGAGTTCATACATGAATTTGAAGGCTGGACGCAGCTTTTTCAGGGCGTCGCTTTTTTTGTCGCCAATCTGCAGGCCGTAGAAAGAATGAGGGACTTTGTCATCAGCACTGATGATGAGGTCTTTTTTTTTCTTGGCGACTGTAATACAGGTCCTGCCATACCGTTGCTGGCTTGGCTTGTTGTACATCCTCTTCCTGGCCCAGTGCCAGGCCGGGAAGCCACAATAGGCCTAAGAGTCCGGCTGCGATAAGACGATTTTTTTTCATAAAGACACCTCCGCATTCAGCATAGGCCGGGCGGAGGTGTTTTGTCAAGGCAGGTGTCATCCATTTTGACAGCTATGCGTTTTGCAGCGATATTTTTCGGGAAGCTGGACGATGATGATGCCCAGGAGGATACAGATGGCTCCGGCTAATTGGACGGGCGTAAAGGTTTCGCCCAGGAAAATGACGCCAGGACGGCGGCGATGAGCGGGTTCAGTGCTGTAAACAGGCCGGCTTTTTCGGCGCTGGTATACTTTTGGGCGACGGGCTGGAAGGTGAAGCCAAAGACGGAACAGATGAAGACCAGGGCCAGGATGGCACCCCACGTCGTCGTATCGGCAGGAACGGCCGGGCTTTCAAATAAGACCATGCCTGCTGTACTGTACACGGCGAGGAATCCCATTTGCAAGATCCCCAGCAGCAATGGGTCGTACTGCCGGGCCAGGCGGGCGGTCAGGCAGATCCAAAGGGCGTAGAAGACGGAACCGGTCAGGCAGATGATTTCTCCCGGTGCCAGATGGAAAACGGCGCCTTGCAGGGTAAGACAGGCGATGCCGATGAGGAGCAGGCTCGTAGCCGTCAGGACTTGCTTTCCCGGCCAATGGTGGCTGACGACGGCCATTAGGATCAGGACCCAGACGGCGGATGTATTTTCCAGGAAGGCCGCTGTCGACGAGGGAATCGTCGTCAGGCTGATGAGTTCACAGGTCATGCAGGCGAAGAGGAAGGTCCCTAAGAGGCCGGCAGCCTTCCATAGCTGGCGCGTCAACAGCGGGAGGCGGCGGTGAAAGAGCAGCAGCAGGATAAGTGTCGTCAGGGCGAAGCGGATTGCCAGTAATTCTAAAGGCGGTATCCCGTTCAGTCCGATTTTCGACAGGAGATAGGAAATGCTGCGCGAAGCGATGACGATGATGAGCAGTATTTCTGCATTTCTTTGTTTCATGAAAAAGTCCCTCCTTACTTTTTTCTTGCTTTTATGATACGATAAAAGCAGTATGGAGAGAATAGCAAAATAATATATATAGTTTTGATAAAAAAGCAAAGGTGATAGATATGAATACGGAAAAATGCAGGCTCTTGCTGCAAGTCATCCAGGCGGGCAGTTTTTCTTCAGCTGCCGAACGATTGGGATATACCCCGTCTGGCGTCATGCGGTCCATTGCATCGCTGGAAAAAGAAATCGGCTTTCCCCTGCTGGGGCGGACGGCACAAGGCATTTATCTGACCCGTGAAGGGCAGGCAGTGCTCCCTTATCTGCGCCGCCTCATCCGTGATGAAGATGCTTTGTTGCAGTACAGTGCCCAGATCCGGGGATTGACGGCCGGGGATATTTACATTGGCTCTTATTTCAGTGTAGCCGCCAACTGGCTGCCGCAGATCATACAGGCTTTCCAGCAGGCCTATCCGGCAGTCCACGTCCACATCGAGGAATGCGCCAATAAAGTGATGTACGATGGATTGGAAGAAGGGCGCTTCGATTGTTGTATCACGACGTGGCGCCCTTTTTCCGGAGACTGGATTCCCTTATGTGAAGATGAAATGGTCATGTGGCTTCCGGAAAATCATCCCTTGGCACGAGCCGAGGTATACCCGTTGAAGCAGTTGTGTCATGAATCTTTTATTGAACCACTGCCGCAGCAGGATACGGATGTCGTCCGGATCCTTAAGGAAGAACATATTTCTTATGAAACGCGATATACGGCCATCGATAACTATACGACCTATCGCATGGTCGAAGCCGGCCTGGGTGTCAGTATGAACAATCGCCTCATGACGGCACAGTGGCAGGGCCGCGTGGCTATCCTTCCCATGGATCCGCCCCATACGATTACCATTGGCATTGCCATTCCCAGCCGGGATGGGGCATCACCGGCAGTCAAGAAATTCATCCATTACGTGCAACAGGGAATCAGTCAGATCCTTGCGCCCCGGTAAATGCGGGTCCCCGTCTTTCCGAGGATGCCTTCTTTGGCTTTTTGGAGCAGTGTGATCAAGGCTGTCCGGCCGGGACGGGATTCGGCGAATTTGACGGCAGCCTGGACTTTGGGCAGCATCGAGCCGGGAGCGAATTCATTTTGAGCCATATATTGCCGGGCTTGGTCGGTCGTCATTTCCGACAGCCACTGTTCGTCTGCCTGGCCAAAATGGATGGCGACTTTTTCCACGGCTGTCAGGATGATGAGGTAGTCGGCGTGGAGGTCTTCGGCCAGGCGTTCGCTGGCAAAATCCTTGTCGATGACGGCACTGGCCCCTTTGAGGTGGTTGCCGTGGCGCATGACGGGGATGCCGCCGCCACCGCAGGCGATGACCAGCTGGCCGGAATCGACGAGGGTTTGGATGGCGCCGATTTCAATGATTTCCTGGGGTAGCGGCGAGGCGACGACGCGGCGCCAGCCCCGGCCGGCATCTTCCTTGACGATGTAGCCGTATTCTTTGGCAGCGTATTCCGCCTGTTCCTTGGTCATGAAATGGCCGATGGGCTTCGACGGGTTCTTGAATGCCGGGTCTTCCGGGTCGACGCGGACCTGAGTGACCATGGTGGCGACGGGGATGTCGAAGATGTCGCGGTTGTACATTTCTTCGCGCAGGGCATTCTGCAGGTCATAGCCGATGTAAGCCTGGCTCATGGCGACACAGACCGACAGCGGCGTGTTGGGCTGGTTCGGGTCTTCCCGGCTCAGGGCGGCCATGGCGTGGTTGATCATGCCGACCTGCGGGCCGTTGCCGTGGGCGACGATGACTTCACAGCCTTCCTGGATGAGGTCGACGATGGCTTTGGCTGTCGTCTTGACGGCCAGCATCTGTTCGTGCAGTGTATTTCCCAGGGCGTTGCCGCCGAGGGCAATGACGATACGTTTCTTTTTCTCGGTCATGATAAATCTCCTTTTATGTGTGAAAAAGTTTTATAAACGATGAGTAAAACGCATGGCAGGGAGATGAAAAAGGCACCGGTCCGGAGGACCGGCACCTTTGGCGGTCAAATTATTTCATTTTGCGCAGAATGCCGCGTTCTTCTAAGGCTTTCAGGGTCTGAGCCGGATCCTGGCATTTGGCCAGCATGATCATGGCGGCGATGACATAGGGTTTGTAGCTGGCTTCTTTATAGAGGGAATCGCGATAGCGGTCAAAGACAGAGGCTTCGACTTCGCCGTCTTCACAGCTGACGCCGTTGATGTCGGCCGGCAGGCAGTGGAGATACATAGCTTTGCCGTCTTTCGTGGTCTTCATCAATTCTTCTGTACAGCACCAGTCTTTATGCTGCGCGTTCTGGGCTAAGAGTTCCTGTTCCAGGGCGTCGATGCCGGCCTGGTCGCCAGCGGCGTAGAGGTTAGTCCGCTTTTCCATGGCTGCAAAGGGAGCCCAGCTCTTGGGATAGACGACGTCGGCGTCTTTGAAGGCGTCGGCCATGTCGTGGGTGATGCGGAAGGAGCCGCCCGATTTTTCGGCGTTCTTTTTGGCGACGTCGACGACGTCCGGCATGACTTCATAGCCTTCGGGATGAGCCAGGACGACGTCCATGCCCAGACGGGTCATGAGGCCGATGACGCCTGCGGGACCGAGAGGGGTTTGCCATAGGACGGGGAGTAAGCCCAGGTCATGGCGATTTTTTTGCCCTTCAGGTTTTCCAGGCCGCCCATTTCGTGGATGATGTGGGCCGCGTCGGCCATACACTGAGTCGGATGGTCGATGTCGCACTGGAGGTTGACCAGCGTCGGTTTCTGTTCGAGGATGCCGTCTTTATAGCCCTGCGTGACGGAATCGACGACTTCTTTCTGGTAGGCATGACCTTTGCCGATGTACATGTCGTCGCGGATGCCGATGACGTCGGCCATGAAGGAGATCATGTTGGCCGTTTCCCGGACCGTTTCGCCGTGGGCAATCTGGCTCTTCTTTTCGTCCAGGTCCTGGACCTGCAGGCCTAAGAGATTGCAGGCCGAGGCGAAGGAAAAACGGGTCCGCGTCGAATTATCGCGGAAGATGGAAATGCCTAAGCCGCTTTCAAAAATCTTTGTGGAAATATTGTGTTCCCGCATGAAGCGGAGGGCGTCGGCTAGGACCCAGATGGCTTCCAGTTCGTCATCGGTCTTGTCCCAGGTGAGGAAAAAGTCGTTTTCATACATGTCTTTGAAATTGAGGGCATTTAATTTATCGATGTAGTCCTGTAAGGTTTTCATAGGGCAGTCTCCTTTTAATCGTTATGGGATGTGATCATTTATCGGTGTATACAGAAGGTAATGCGGCATAGACGGCGGCACAGGTGACGAGGTCCTGTTTCCATGTCTTTTCGTTCGGTGCATGGGCCTGGGCTTCTGCGCCGGGGCCGAAGCCGATGACGGGGATGCCGTTGCGGCCCATGATGGAAACGCCGTTAGTCGAGAAGGTCCATTTATCCGTCAGGGGGCGGGCTTTACGCATGGCTTCCGCTTCGGCAGTGCCGATGCGGCTGTCGCCGAAGAGGGAGGTATAGGCTTCTTCCAGGGCTTTGGTGACTTTGTGGTCTTTCGGGATGACCCATGTCGGGAAGTAACATTCGATGGGATAGGTCAGGCCGGTGTAGCTCGGGCGGGCGTATTCATACATGCTGACTTTGACATCGTCGCCGTACTTCTGGACGCTCGGCAGAGCCCGGATTTCATCGAGGCAGCTCTGCCACGTTTCGCCGGCCGTCATGCGGCGGTCCAGGGAGACGGCACAGGAATCGGCGACGGCGCAGCGGCTCGGCGAGGTATAGAAAATCTGGGAGCACGTGACTGTACCGCGGCCGAGAAAGTTGGCTTCTTCCCATTCGGGATTGTATTTCTTGTCGAGCATCTTGACCAGGCCTTTGATTTCCGTCGTGTCGGCTGCGTCATTTTCGTTGAGGGCCCGCACGTCCTGGAGGATATCGGCCATCTTGTAAATGGCGTTATCACCGCGTTCGGGTGCGCTGCCGTGGCAGGATACACCCTGGACGTCGATGCGGATTTCCATGCGGCCGCGCTGGCCGCGGTAGATGCCGCCGTCTGTCGGTTCCGTGGAGACGACGAATTCCGGACGGACCTTGTCTTCGTTGATGATGTACTGCCAGCAGAGGCCGTCGCAGTCTTCTTCCTGGACCGTACCGGTGACCAGGACGGTGTACTTGTCGGATAGGAGGCCCAGGTCCTTCATGATGCGGGCGCCGTAGACGGCAGAAACGATGCCGCCGAGCTGATCCGACGTGCCGCGGCCGCCGATTTCCGTTTCCGATTCAAAGCCTTCGTAGGGATCGAAATCCCAGTTGGCCTTGTTGCCGATGCCGACGGTGTCGATGTGGGCGTCGAAGCCGATGAGGGTCTTGCCGGTGCCCATGTAGCCCAGGACGTTGCCCATGGGGTCGATTTCCACTTTATCGAAATCGAGTTTGCGCATTTCTTCGGCAATGCGGTCGATATGTTCCTTTTCGCCGCAGCTTTCACCGGGGAATTTAACGATGTCCTGCAGGAAACGGGTCATATCCTGTTCATAGCCTTTGGCGGCTTCTTTGATTTTTTCGTACGGTACTGTCATGAAAATCACTCCTATATCTTATATAATGTTTTACTTATTCAAACCGCGCCAGACGATATTCTTATAGCGTTCCGGGTCCGTGTCGCCTTCTGTCGAGAAGACCAGGACCTGTGAATGGTCGTCGAGGCCGAGTTCAGCGCGCAGGTCCTTACATTCATCGGATAACATGATTGTAGCCAGGGTGCCGAAGGGGACGGCACCGGATTCACCGGATACGATGGGCGCATCTCCTTTGAGGGGCGCTGCCAGCATACGCATACCGCGGACCGTGATGGGGTCATCGGCTGCGATGAAGGTCGTCACATGGTTCTTGAGGATGTCCCAGGAAATCGTGTTCGGTTCGCCGCAGGCCAGGCCGGCCATGATGGTATCCAGGTCACCGCCGACCATGCGGGGCTTGCCGTCACCGGCTGCGGCACCTTTATACAGACAGGCTGCGGCCGATGCTTCGACGACGATGAATTTCGGCGGATTGTCTTTATAGAGGTTGGCGAAGTAACCGACGACGGCACCGGCCAGGGACCCGACACCGGCCTGGACGAAGATGTGCGTCGGCCGTTCGATGCCCCGGGCCTTCAGCTGTTCGCCAGCTTCCATGGCCATCGTGCCGTAGCCCTGCATGATCCACGACGGGATTTCTTCATAGCCGTCCCAGGCCGTGTCCTGGACCATGACGCCGTGCGGCGTAGCGGCGGCTTCTTTGGCTGCCTGGCGGACGCAATCGTCGTAATTGAGGTCGAGGATGTCGACGTCGGCGCCGAGTTTCTTGATGTTTTCCAGCCGCGTCTGGGTCGTGCCTTTCGGCATGTGGACGACGGCTTTCTGGCCCAGCTTCTGGGCGGCCCAGGCGACGCCGCGGCCGTGGTTGCCGTCGGTTGCCGTGAAGAAGGTTGCCTGGCCGAATTCCTGGCGGAGCTCATCTGACGTCAGGACGTCATAAGGCATGTCCGATACATCGCGGTGCGTTTCCTTGGCGATGTACTTGGCCATGGAATAGGAACCGCCCAGGACTTTGAAGGCATTGAGGCCGAAGCGGTACGATTCATCTTTGACGAAAATCGAACCGACGCCCAGGTAGCGGGCCATCTGCGTGAGCCGGGTCAGCGGCGTTTCGCTGTATTGCGGGAAACTCTGGTGGAATGTCCGGGCCTTGGCGACTTCGCTGAGGGACATGATCGGCAAATTTTTATCATCTGATTTGGGCAGATGGTTCATAGCCCATTTCATATCTTTCTTCATATCCGTACCTCCTAAAGATAAACTGAAAAAAATATTTTAGTAAATCTAAAAGTTTTTGTATACCTAGAGTATAACATGACCTTACAGATTTGCAATAGAAAAGAGCTAAAAATTTGTTAGGTATCTACACTTTTTTTGCAATGACAGAAAGAGAACTGTTACATTTGGGCATAGAAAAAGGGCTTGTCGCATGTGCAACAAGCCCTTTTTTGAGTATTAAGTTTGCAGTTTGTAGTTTTTAGTGAAGGCTTTTAAATTTAAAGTCAGCTTCTACAAACTACAAACTCCGTACTATAAACGATAAAGAGAAAGGAATCTTGCATGATGATAGAAGCCTTCGTGCGATAGCCCCTTAATCTCACTCTTCTCCGCTGTCGATGTAGCTGTACAGGGTATATTTGGAGATGCCGAAGTGTTTGGAGATTTTGTCGCCGGCCTTGGTGATCAGCAGGGCCCCGCGGTCGTTGAGGAATTTGATGGCTTTGATCTTGTCTTCCCGTGTCATGAGGGGGACGGGTTTGCCGACCTGACGCGTCGATTCGTCGATGAGGTCGTTGAGGAGGTCCGTGACATTCTGCGGGATGCGGCTGACCTTATCTTCCTTGGACGTGACCGAGATGAGCGGCTTGATGGCATTTTCGACCATCATCAGTTCGGTAATGTCATAGTTGATGGAGAAGATGCCGATGACTTTTTGCTGTTCATTGCGGATGTAAATGGTCGTCGACTTGAGGATGCGGCCGTCTTTGGTCTTGGTCAGGTAACTCGTATGGTCCTGGAGCTTGTCGGGATCGCTGCGCAGGGCGTCGAGGACGGCCATAGACGGGCCATCGCCTACTTTGCGGTTGGTGACGTGGCCATTTTCGATGGCGACGATGGAATTTTCCTTATAATTATCGCTCAAGTCGTGGATGACGATTTCACAGTTCGGGCCGAATTGGTCTGCCAGGCCTTTGGCTAAGTGACGCAAGAAGTTGAGGACGACGTCGTCTAACATAAGGGGCACCTCTTTCTCATATCAAAAACAGATTATTAGCTTATCTGCTAAAAATTTTTTAGGTACTGTTACTATAGCATATTTTCGGGATAAATCAACGCCCTTGGTGAAAAAAGGTATGTCGAAAAAACATCTTTCCATTACAGGCTATAACAAAAAGATAATAAAAAATTTTTAGACTAAAAAAAAATTGACAGGTAAGGCGGAACGGGTTACTATTAAGATAGATACGAGAATGACACAAATAACATGCATTAACTGCAAGAAATCTTATGATTTATGATTTGTATAGCATAGAGGAGGTATACTTATGTTAATCGTCGGAAACGGTCACGTCGTTACCCGCGACGCGAAGAATCAATATTTCCCTGATGGCGCCGTAGCCATAGACGGCACGACAATCTGCCGCGTCGGCCAGACGGCAGAAATCCGCCGAGCCTATCCAGACGCCGCTTTTATCGATGCCAAAGGCGGTGTCATCATGCCGGCTTTCATCAACGTTCACGAGCATATTTACAGCGCCATGGCCAGGGGTATGAATATCGACGGCTATGCGCCCAAGGGCTTCCTGGACATCCTCGACGGCCTGTGGTGGAACATCGACCGTCACTTGACCAACGACCTGACTTATTTGAGCGCCATGGAAACGTATGTCGAATGTATCAAGAACGGCGTGACGACAGTCTTCGACCATCACGCCAGTTTTGGTGAAATCAAGGACAGCCTCTTTGCCATCGGCCAGGCAGCGCAGGAACTGGGCGTCCGCTCGTGTCTGTGCTACGAAGTCTCCGACCGCGACGGTCAGGATAAAGCTTGCCAGGCAGTCCTGGAAAATGAAGCCTGGATCCGCCACGCTCAGGCCGACACGACGGACATGATTGCCGGCATGATGGGCATGCATGCCCAATTTACCATCAGCGACAAAACGATGGCCCTGGCAGCCGAACATAAACCGGACGGCGTGGGTTACCACATCCACGTCGCCGAAGGCATCGAAGACTTGCAGGATTGTCTGAAGAAACACGGTAAACGCATTATCGACCGCCTTTATGACTGGAATATCTTAGGGCCCAAGACCCTGCTCGGCCACTGCATCCACGTCAATCCCCACGAAATGGACCTCATCAAGGCGACAAATACCATGGTCGTCCACAATCCGGAATCGAACATGGGCAATGCCTGTGGCTGCCCGCCGACGATGGACATGGTCCACCGCGGTATCCTGACCGGCTTGGGGACCGATGGCTATACGCACGATATGATTGAGTCCTATAAAGTCGCCAATATCCTGCACAAACACCATCTCTGCGACGCTACAGCCGCCTGGGCTGAAGTACCGCAGATGCTGTTCTATAACAACGCAGCCATGGCCAACCGCTATTTCAAGAAGCCCTTAGGCGTACTGGCAGAAGGGGCTGCAGCCGACGTCATCGTCATGGATTACATTGCTCCGACGCCGATGAATGAAGAAAACATCAACAGTCACATCTTATTCGGCATGAGCGGCCACGATGTCGTCACGACTATTGCCAATGGCAAAGTCCTCATGGAAAACCGCCAGCTCACCGGTGTCGATGAAGAAGCCCTGATGGCTAAAATCCGCGAAGGCGCAGCGACCCTGGCCGGACGCATTAATGGATACTTATAAGGAGGAATCTATCATGAGTGATCGCATGACATCCATTCCCTTTGGAAAATTGATGAACTGGGTCCTGACCGAAGCGCCGTCAGGGACGATCTTTGGCGTCCACCATCGCCTACAGGCCGACCCGAATCGGACATATACTATCTTTGACAGACCGCTGGAAATGCCCTTTGGCCCGGCTGCCGGTCCCCATACCCAGCTGGCCCAGAATATCGCTGCCGGCTATGCGGCGGGAGCGCGCTTCTTTGAACTGAAGACGGTCCAGAAAATCGACGGCGAAGACCTGCCCGTTCCCAAACCCTGCATCAAGGCCGACGATGAATGTTACAATGTCGAATGGTCGACGGAACTGACCGTCCCCAAGGCCCTGGAAGAATACGTCAAGGCCTGGTTCCTGGTCCACGTCATGGCCGTCGAATACGGCTTAGGAAGTCCGGACGGGATGCAGTTCAACATGTCCGTCGGCTACGACCTGGCAGGGATACAGACGGCAAAAATCGATTCGTTCATCGAAAATCTGAAAGACGCATCCCATACGGCTATCTTTGCCGAGTGCAAAGCCTGGCTCCTGGCCCATCTGGACCGGTTCCAGAAACTCCGTCGGGAAGACGTCGAAGCCATTCCGGCAGAAATCTGCAACTCTGTCACGGTCTCGACCATGCACGGCTGTCCGCCCGATGAAATCGAACGGATTGCCCGCTATTTACTGAAAGAAAAACACCTCAATACCTTCGTCAAATGCAACCCGACCTTACTGGGCTATGACTTCGTCCGGAAATGCATGGATGACCTGGGCTATGGCCATATGGTCTTCGATGACAGCCATTTCAAGGCGGATTTACAGTACCGTGATGCCGTACCCATGCTCAAGGGGCTGCAGGAAGCGGGTAAAGAGGAAGGCCTGTTGTTCGGCGTCAAACTGACCAATACCTTCCCCGTCGACATTACGCGCCATGAATTGCCGGGGACGGAAATGTATATGTCCGGCAAGCCCCTCTTTTTCCTGTCCATGAATGTGGCCAAGAAGCTGAGTGAAGCCTTTGACGGCAGCCTGCGTATTTCTTACAGCGGCGGTGCCGATGCCCACAACATCAAGAATATCGTCCGGGCCGGCATCTGGCCGGTCACGGTGGCGACGACGCTGCTCAAGCCCGGTGGCTATGAACGCTTTGCCCAGCTGGCACAGTGTTTTGAAGGTCAGCGTGGACAGGCGTTTACTCGTGTAAACGTCAAGGCCCTGGATGACTTGCTGGCTAAGGCTCAAGATGATGCCCACTATGCCCGTCTGGACCCGAAGGCCCAGCAGCGCAAGAACGACCAGGCACTGCCCTTGATGGACTGCTTCATGGCACCGTGCAGCCAGACTTGCCCCATCCATCAGGATATCCCGGCCTATATGGACCTCGTCGCCGCCGGGAAATATGACCAGGCCCTGCAGATTATTCTGGAAAAGAATCCCCTGCCCTTTACGACGGGGACCGTCTGCTACCATACCTGTATGAACAGCTGTACGCGCAATTTCTGTGATGCCCCTGTTGAAATCCGGCGCAATAAGCTGATAGCTGCTGAAAAAGGCTATGCCAGCGTCATGACGACTTTGCAGGCCACGCCGTCCAATGGGAGAAAAGCGGCTGTCATCGGCGCCGGTCCGGCCGGACTGTCGGCGGCTTATTTCCTGGCCCGCGGCGGCCTGGATGTGACCGTCTTCGATAAGAACGACGAACCTGGCGGCCTGGTGCGGACCTTCTTGTGTGAAAAGAAAGGGCAGATTTCACCAGAAGCCATCGACAAGGATGTAGCCCTCATCGAAAAGATGGGTGTCCATCTCGTCGTCGGCAGGGCCATCGCCTCGCTCGACGAATTGCAGGGCTATGACATCATCCTGGCGGCCTGCGGCGTCAAAGGGAAAATCGGTGACACCCTGGCCGGCGCCATCGAAGGCCTGACCGTCATCGGCGATGGCCATTACGGCAAGACGACATCCGTCGTCGAATGTATTGCCGACGGCAAGCGGGCGGCGGAAGGCATTTTAGGCCAGATGGCCAGTGTCGATACCCTGATTCCAGCTGATGTAAACGACGTTTACTCGAAGCGGGGTATTCTGGAGACGGCACCGGAAACAGGCTGTGACGGCCGCTGCCTCCATTGTGACAGCGTCTGCGAAGTCTGTACGGAAGTCTGCCCCAATCGGGCCAATACAGCCATCCAGGTACCGGGCCATATGCAGGCTCAGATTCTGCATATTGACTACATGTGTAACGAATGTGGCAACTGCCGGACCTTCTGTCCCTGGGGCGGTGCGCCGTATGTAGATAAGTTTACACTCTTCGCTAATGAAGACGATTTAGACCACAGCGATAATTCGGGCTTTGCCGTCCTCGACAAGGCCAGCGGCTTCTGCAAAGTCCGCCTGGATGGAGAAATCCGGACGACGACTTTAGGGACGGCTGATGAAGCAATCCCGGAAGACCTGCGGACCTTCATGGAAACGGTCTGCCGCGATTACGATTACCTGCTGATTGAATAGAGAAAGAAGGGAAAACCATGGATTACGTCATCAAAAACGGGACGGTCTGCCTGGAAGGGGAACATTTCCGGGCCGACGTTACCGTCCGTGAGGGAAAAATCCAGGCCTTGGGACAGGCTGTGCACAGCGGTCATGAACAGGTCATCGACGCCGACGGCCTCTATGTCTGCCCTGGCGGCATCGATGCCCACACCCATATGGACCTGCAGCAGTCGCCGCAGTACCGCGCGTGCGATGACTTTTACAGCGGTGGCGTGGCAGCGGCCTGCGGCGGCACGACGACCATCCTGGATCATATGGCCTTTGGCCCGGCCGGCTGTTCCCTGCGCTATCCCTTTGAACGGTACCGGAAACTGGCCGTGCCCTGCCCGGTCGACTACAGCTTCCATGGCGTCATCCAGCATGTCGACGACCAGGTCCTGCAGGAATTGGGCCAGCTCATCGACGAAGGTTTTCCCAGTTTCAAAGCCTATACGACGTATGGCTATCCCGTCGGCGAGAAGAAACTGATGCAGCTCCTGCCGGTCATCAAGAAGCATGGCGGCCTGCTCACGGTCCATGCCGAAAGCGACGGCATTACCAACGCCCTGCGGGATGCCCTGGGACCGCAGGACCTGCAGCCCATCGGCCAGGCGAAGACGCGGCCCAACGTGGCCGAAGCCGCAGCCGTGAGCCGTGTCCTGGCGGCAGCCCGGGCTTGTGGCGATGCGCCGGTCTATATCGTCCACACGTCGGCCCATGAGAGCCTGGACCAGCTGCGCCTGGCCCGGCGCCAAGGCCAGCGTCATATTTACAGTGAAACGTGTCCGCAATACTTATTGCTGACAGAAGAGAAATTCCGTCACGGCGGCCCTATGGAAGGCATTAAATACATGCTGGCGCCGCCGCTGCGGAAAGCCGAAGACAACCAGGCCCTGTGGCAGGCCCTGGCCGACGGGACGATCCAGACCGTAGCGACGGACCACTGCCCCTTTACGATAGCTGAAAAACAGGAGAATGTCAGCGATTTCCGGAACTGTCCCGGCGGCGTATCCGGCGTCGAAGAACGGATGCCCCTGCTGTTCAGTGAAGGCGTCCTGAAAGGCCGGCTGACCCTGGAGCGCTTCGTCCAGGTGACCAGTGCCAATGTGGCCAAAATCTTTGGCCTCTATCCGCGCAAAGGGACGCTGCTGCCCGGCAGCGATGCCGACATCGTCCTCATCGATCCGAAAGGGACGCGGACCTTTGCCAGGGAGAACCTGCACACGACCTGCGGCTATTCGCCCTATGAAGGCATGACGGTCCAGGCGACGATCCGCCTGACCATGCTCCGCGGCGAAATCATCGCCAAAGACAATCAATTCTGTGGAAAACGCGGCTATGGAACCTTGTTGTATCGATTCCGCGATAAAAGATAATCTTGATTATAGGAAGGTGGCATTATGAGTGAATTATGTAAACTATGGGTAAACGGCCGTGAAATAGAAGCCGATGGAGAACGCAAGCTCATCGACGTCCTGCGCAATGACCTGCGCCTGAAATCCGTCAAGGATGGCTGCAGTGAAGGGGCCTGCGGAACCTGTACGGTCGTCATCGACGGCAAGGCGACCAAGACATGTGTCCAAAAGGTCAGCCGCATGGCTGGTAAACACGTGTTGACCGTCGAAGGGCTGTCCAAGCGGGAAAAAGACGTCTTCGTCTACGCCTTTGGCGAAGCCGGCGCCGTCCAGTGCGGCTTCTGCATCCCCGGCATGGTCATGTGCGGCAAGGCCCTCATCGACGCCAACCCGGCGCCGTCGCGGCTGGAAATCGCCGCGGCCATCCGCAATAATATCTGCCGTTGTACGGGTTATAAGAAAATCATCGACGCCATCGCTATGGCAGCAGATTTGCTGCGCACGGACCAGCCTCTTCCCGTCCGCGGCGGCTACCGCGGCGTCGGCGCTCCCTGCCAGCGCGTCAACGTCAAGGCCAAAGTCCTGGGCGTCGGCAGATATACAGATGATTTGGACGCCGTCGACCTGCCCGGCATGTGTTACGGCAGTGCCATCCGCAGCGCTTATCCGCGGGCTGTCGTCAAGGCCATCCATGCGGAAAAGGCCAAGGCCCTGCCCGGTGTCGTCTGCGTCCTGACGGCAGACGATATCCCCGGGTCCGTCAAAGTCGGCCATTTGAAGACCGATTGGGATACGCTCATCCCCGTCGGCTCGACGACGCACTTCCTGGGCGACGCCATCGCCCTGGTGGCTGCGGAAACGCCGGAAATCCTGGAACAGGCTAAGAAGCTCGTCGATATCGAATATGAAGAACTGCCGGCCCTGACCTGTGCAGCCGACGCCCTGAAAGAAGGGGCGCCGCTGGTACACCCGTCGGCTGGTACGAACGTCCTGGCCCATGAACACCTGGTCCGCGGCGACGCTGATGCCGTCATTGCCGCCTCGAAGTATAAGGTGACGCACCACTTTGAAACGCCATGGACGGAACACGCCTTCCTGGAACCGGAATGTGCCGTCGCCATGCCCTTTGATGACGGCGTCTTCGTTTATTCGTCGGACCAGGGCATTTATGATACGCGCCGGGAAACGGCACTCATGCTGGGCCTGCCGGAAGAAAAAGTCATCGTCGAGAACTGCTTCGTCGGCGGCGGCTTCGGCGGCCGGGAAGACGTGACGGTCCAGCATTTGGCTGCCCTCGTCGCCTATGTATGTAAACGGATATGTAAAGTGAAGTTGACGCGCCAGGAAAGCATCCTCATCCATCCCAAGCGCCATCAGTTCAGCATGGACATGACGACGGCCTGCGATGAAACTGGGAAACTGACGGCTATGAAGCTCGTCGCCGTCACCGACAACGGGGCCTATGCCTCCCTGGGCGGACCCGTTCTCCAGCGCGCCTGTACCCATGCGGCAGGGCCTTATAACTACCAGACCATCGACATCGACGGGACAGCCGTTTACACTAACAATCCACCAGCCGGAGCCTTCCGCGGATTTGGCGTCACTCAGACCATTTTTGCCACGGAATTAAACTTAAATAAACTGGCTGAACTGGTCGGCATCGACCCGTGGGAAATCCGATATCGCAATGCCATCCGGCCCGGTGACATCCTGCCCAATGGCCAGATTGCCGACCCGTCGACAGGCTTGGCCGAAACGCTGGATGCCGTCAAAGAGGCGTACTATCACAGCGGGCCTTATGTTGGCATTGCCTGTGCCTTGAAGAATTCCGGCGTCGGCGTCGGCCTGCCCGACTATGGCCGCTGCCGTCTGGTCGTCAAAGACGACAGGGTACACATTTACTCGTCGGCATCCTGCATCGGCCAGGGCGTCGGCACGGTCCTGGTCCAGATGGTATCCCAGGCTGCAGGTCTTCCCATTGAAGATATCAAATGGCATATGCCCAATACGGCGACCTCACCCGATGCCGGTACGACGTCGGGTTCGCGGCAGACGACGTTGACCGGGGAAGCGGCCCGGCGAGCCGCCGTCCAGCTGCGGCGCGACCTCTTTGCCGCCAAGGGCCTGCCTTATGAAGAAACGAGCCATGCCAGCAACTACCTGGAAGGCGTAACGGTAGAAAAAGAATCGCCCGCTACGGCCGCCGTCCGCTTCAACCGTAGCGACTTAGATGTCCTCAACGGTCGGGAATACATCGGCGAATACCTGGGCAAGACCGACAAGATGGGCGCTGACGTCCCTCATCCCGTATCACACGTCGCCTACGGCTATGCCACACACGTCTGCATCCTCAATGACGACGGTACCATCCGCAAAATGGTCGCCGCCCACGACGTCGGCCGCGTCGTCAACCGCAAGAGCCTGGAAGGCCAGATCGAAGGCGGCACCGTCATGGGCTGCGGTTATGCTCTGACGGAACAATATCCGTTGGACCACTGTAAACCGACGGCCAAATTCGGGACCCTGGGCCTGTTCCGGGCCGATAAAGCCCCTGACGTCGAAGCCATTCCCATCGAAAAAGAAGGCGTCGACGTAGCCTACGGAGCCATCGGCGTCGGCGAAATCACCTCCATCCCGACGGCACCTGCCGTAGCCGGAGCCTACTATAAATGGAACGGCCAGTTCCAGACAACATTGCCCTTAGAAGGGACGCCGTATAGCCGGAAGAAAAAGAAATAAAAGTTTGTAGTACAGAGTTTGTAGTTTGTAGAAGAGGGCCTTAAATTTAAAGCCGTCTGCTAGCCACTAACAACTAAAGAGTGCTTGACGTCTTGCGACAAGCACTCTTATAATAGGGATGTTTGATGTTTCGATGTGGAAAGGTGGTCTTATGGAAGATAAATTGGTCATTATCCGCGGGGCTGGGGACCTGGCGACGGGCGTGGCCCAGTCTTTGTATGAGGCTGGGTTCCGCCTGCTGCTGCTGGAAGTGGAGAAGCCGTCGGCTATCCGGCGTCAGGTGGCCCTCTGTGAAGCCGTCTACGATGGGACGGCTGCCGTCGAGAATCTGACTTGCTGCCGCTGTCGGTCTTTGGCCGAGGTCCGGAAGTCCTGGGAAGGCGAGGCCATTCCCTTGCTGGTGGACCCGGAAGGGGCGTCGATTGCGGCGCTGAAGCCCTGGGCCGTCGTCGATGCCATCCTGGCTAAGAAGAACTTGGGGACGAACCGGCGTATGGCACGTCATACCGTGGCCCTGGGGCCGGGATTTACGGCCGGGGTCGATGTCGATGCCGTCATTGAAACCAAGCGGGGCCACCAGCTGGGGCGTATCATTTGGCAGGGCACGGCTATCGCCAATACGGGGATTCCCGGATTGATTGCCGGCTACGGCAAAGAGCGCGTCATCCACAGTCAGCAGGCCGGGTTCGTATACGGATTGGTCCACATCGGCGATAAAGTAAAAAAAGGACAGCCCATGGCTGTCCTGACAGAAGAGCCCATCCCTTTTGGAATGGCTGTGACGGAATGTATGGGGACGCCGATTCTGGCGTCGCTGACGGGATTCGTCCGGGGACTGATCCGTGACGGCTATCAGGTACCGCAAGGCTTCAAGATAGCCGACATCGACCCGCGGGATGATGAACGGGAGAATTGCTTTACGATTTCCGACAAGGCCCGCAGCCTCGGCGGCGCCGTCCTGACGGCCCTGCTCTGGATGGGGAAGGGGGAATTTTCGTGAAGATGAATCAGAATGACTTACATTTTTCGTCGTGCCGGGAGCTGCCCTATATCGACTATTACCAAGGCGCAGCAGCTAAGAAGCAGTCCATTGCCGTCGAAGTGATGACGCCGCTCTATCTCGATGGGCAGCGCATCAGTACGCTCATTTCTTCGCCGGAAGATATCGATGTCCTGGCTGTGGGTTACTGTCTGGCCGAAGAGAAAATACCGGCTGGCCGCAAGCTGGCTGGTGTCTGCCTGCACGATGGGGCGGCCTGGGTCACGACGGAAACCGGGACGGCACGGGCAGTAGAAAAGCCGCCTTTTGTGCCGATTACGGCAGAGAAGCTCTATTCCTATGGAGGTCTCTTGGACAGCTTATCGACGGCACATCACGCCTCGCACGGCGTCCACGAAGGGGCCTTGGTCCAAGGCGATGAAGTCCTCGTCTATACGGAAGATATCGGCCGCCACAATGTCCTCGACCGCCTGCGGGGCTTCGTCGAATTACAGCACATCGACGTCAGTCAGGCCGTCCTGGTCTTCAGCGGCCGCGTTCCCCAATCGGTCATCAAAAAGATCCATGGCCTGGGCGTTCGCTTCCTGGCATCGCGGGCCTTGCCGACGAGTCTGGGCGTGTCCCTGGCGGAGCAGTACCAGATTACCCTGTCCTGCGGCTTGCGGCCTGATTCTTTCAAAATATTTGCTCATCCAGAACGGATTTTATTATAATATAAAAAAAGTGTCACATGAAGGCATTTTGGCTTCGTGTGACAGCTTTTTTATGTAGGGCTCGCACGTGGCGAGCCCGCTTCGGGATATGTATGATTTCCCGAAGTGGTTGCTAAAAAATCGTCCCAATTTCTAACGGGTCGCCCACGTGGCGACCCCTACAGTGCAAACAAGGGCTTGTCGCTGTGCGACAAGCCCTTTTTATAGGAATATTACTTCAATGGGAGCGCCCTTTGGCAACGGGGCCGTTCCTTTTTTTATATACGCCAGGGCGTTGGTGTGGGCAAGGCCCAGCAGGGCACTGGACGTCAGTGTCGTATTGGGTGTGAATATGGGCTGGCCCTGTTCGTAGGTCAGGCGGCCCTGGACGAAGCGGTCGACAGGATTTTTCTTATAGATCGCGTCGCCTAAATGGCAGGTGACGACGGGAAATTCGCTGTTTCTTTCGCCGTTGAGGCGGCGCAGGATGGGGACGGCCAGGAGATGGAAGGCATTGAACGACGCCGAAGGATTGCCGGACAGGCCGAGGATGAGCGTCCGGCGGCCGTCTGTTTCAATGACGCCGCCATAGGAAGCCGAACCGGGCCGCATAGTGATGCGGTCGTAAAGTTGGACGGCACCGAGGGATTGATAAATCTGGGGCATCGTGTCATAGAGGCCGACGGAGACGCCGCCCGTGCTGACGATGAGGTCCTTGTCCCGGGCCAGGCGGCGGACGGCTGCCATTTCATCAGCCAGCTGGTCCGGTCCGTCCGATACGTGATAGAAGGTGACTTCTGCGCCGTACTGTTCCAATAAGGGCTGGAAGAGATAGGCGTTGGAGTTGTAAATCTGGCCATGGTGCCGCACTTCTCCGGGCAGGACCAGTTCCCGTCCTGACGTCAGGAAGAGGACCTTCGCTTTGGCGTAAACGGGAAGGCGTTCATTTCCCAGGCCGACGGCGACGGACAGGGCACCGGCTGTGAGCTTCGTCCCGGCCGGGATGATGACGGCGCCGGAACGGCACTCTTCGCCTTTGGGGATGATGTTGCTGCCCGGCGGGATGCTTTCTGTAACTCGTATATGATTTCCCTGGCGTTCGACGTATTCCTGGGGGACGACGGTATCGCAATCATCCGGGACGGCGCAGCCCGTCATGAGGCGTACGGCCTGGCCGGCTGCAACAGGGCCGTCATAGACGATGCCGGCGCCGATGGTCGCCACGACTTCATAGGCATTTCCGTCATGGCTATGGATAGCATAGCCGTCGAAGGGCGATTTACGGTACGGCGGATAGTCGCAGGCTGCCGTAATGTCCCGGGCTGTGATGCGGCCCAGGGCCTGGTTTGGTGTGACATATTCTATTTTCGCTTCATAGGAAGGCAAGGCGCCGTCGAGACGGCGCCTTGCTTCGGTAATCGTGACGATTTCCATAGTTATGGCTTTCCTTTTTTCAATGCTTTTTCATAAGCTGCCTGTGTTTTGGCCGCTTCTTTTTGGGCTTTCAGTTTAGCCCGCTGAGCCGCGACGACGGCCGGGTCGAAGAGACTCAGGGCTTCCGTTGGGCAGGCCGGGATACAGGCTGGTTCCCCCGTTTCCGTATTGGCACAGAGGTCGCATTTGTAGGCGACGATGCGGAAGGGCCGGCCTTTGGTATCGCCGTGGTAGATCTTGGTCATGTTGATGGCCTGGAAAGGACAGGCGCGGGAACATTTTCCGCAGCCCCGGCAGGCCTCTTCATCGATGACGACCGAGTCGGGACCCAGGGAAATGCAGTGGAACGGACAGGCCTCCATACAGCGCGGCTTCGGGCACTGCTGGCATTGGACGGCCTTGGTGACTTTCGACGTGTAAACGACGTGGACCCGCGGCGTGAAATCGAAGCTCTTGGGCTTGAGGGCAAACAGGGCCTTGCCTGTATGGCTGGCCACACAGGCGGCCATGCAGGTCTTGCAGCCGATGCACAGTTCCGGGTCCGTCTTGACGTGTTTAAACATCGTTTACACCTCCTTTACTTCGATGCCCATGCGGCTGCGGATAGCGGTATACTGGGCTTTTACATCGCGTTCGGCCTGTTTCTGGTCGTCGATTTTTTCGACGCGGCAGGCACAGTATTTGAATTCCGGCGTATGGCTCTTGGGGTCCAGGGCGGCCGACGTCAATTCGTTGCAGGCGCCGACCCACCACTGATAGGTCATGTACGTCGCCCCTTTGGATACGCGGTCTGTTTCCTGGCAGCGGGTGATGGTATGGCCCCGCTTGGAGACGACGCGGACCAGATCGCCGTTGGCAATGCCCAGTTCCTGGCAGTCTTCGGGATTCATCTGGATATAGCCCGGTTCATCGGCCAGGTCGGCCAGGAGGCGGCAGTTGCCGGTCATGGTACGGACCGAATAGTGGCCGACTTCGCGGACTGTCGACAGGGACAGGGGGTATTCGGGACTTTCCAGCTCTTTGGCCGGCGTCCAGGGGTAGTAGTAGAAATGGCCTTTGCCGTCGGCCGTAGCAAAATGAGCGCCCTTGTGGAGATACTGTGTCCCCGTATCATCCGGGCTGTCTTCCGTGCAGGGCCATTGGACGCCGTGGTTCTCGACCATCTTTTCATAGCTGGCACCGGCGAATTTCGGGCACAGGGAGCGCATTTCGTCCCAAATCTGTTCGGTATTGTCGTAATGCATGGGATAGCCCATGGCCGTTGCCATGAGGCAGAGGATTTCCCAGTCCGTCTTGCAGCCCGGCTGGGGTTCGATGAGCTTGCGGACGCGCTGGAAGCGGCGGTCGCAGGAGGTATATACGGCATTGTGTTCGCCCCAGGCCGTAGCCGGGAAGATGACATCGGCATATTCGCAGGTCTTGTTGAAGAAGATGTCCTGGACGATGACCAGGTCGATAGCCGACAGGGTGCGGCGGATTTCCGGCAGGTCCGGATCGGACTGGGCCGGGTCTTCGCCGATGATGTAATAGGCGTGAATCCGCTTCTTCGGGTCCGGTTCGCGCAGGACTTTGTCCGGCACATAGGTCAGGGGCAGGCCGACGTGGGATGGCAGGGAAACGCCCCAGGCCTTTTCAAATTTATGGCGGATTTCATCGTCCATGACGTCCTGATAGCCAGGATACTGGTTGGGCAGGACGCCCATGTCACAGGTCCCCTGGACGTTGTTCTGGCCGCGGACCGGGCCGACGCCGGTGGCGTAATGGCCGTAGTTGCCGGTCATGAGACTCAGGTTGGAGCAGGCGATGACGCATTCGACGCCCTGTGAGAACTGGGTGATGCCCATGCCCCAGAGGGTCATGGTATGTTTGGACGAAGCGAACAGGCGCGCTGCCCGGCGGATATCGTCGGGATCGAGGTGGGTCGCTGCGGCGACGGCTTCGGGCGCGTATTTATCCTGGGCCACTTCTTTGGCATAGTCGGCAAAGCCTGTCGTATGCTTTTCGATGAAATCGTGGTCGACCAGGTCCTCCGTGACCATGACGTGGGCCATGGCGTTGAGGAAGAGCATGTTCGTGCCGCCCTTGATAGGCAGGTAAATGGTGGCGATGCGGCCCGTTTCTGTCAGGCGCGGATCGACACAGATGATCTTGCAGCCCTTCTTCTTGGCCCGGACGATATGGCGGGCGACGAGGGGATGCGAGACCGGCGCGTTATAACCGATATCGAAGATGACTTCTGCGTCTTCGAGTTCGGGAACGCTGAAAGACATGGCACCTTCACCGACGGACTCACCGAGTCCGGTAACCGATGGAGCGTGTCAAATGCGGGCGCAGTGGTCGACGTTGTTCGTGCCGACGACGGCGCGCATGAATTTTTGCGTAATGTAAGCGGCCTCATTGCCGGGACCGCGGGCCGAACCGGCGCCCATGACGGCATCCGGGCCGTATTCCTTGATGATGGCTTTGAGGCGGGCCGCTGCGTATTCGATGGCTTCCTGCCACGATACTTCGACGAGGGGCGTGCCCTTGCCGTTTTTGCGGATCATCGGCTGGCGGATACGCTTGGTCAGGATCTGAGGGTCATTCAGATAGTCCCAGCCGTACAGCCCTTTCAGACAGAGCCGGCCTTCATTGTTGACACCGCGCGGCGAGACCTTGGCTTCGATGACCTGGTTTTTTTCCGTGTCGACCGTGCAGGTGATGACGCAGCCTGTGCCACAATAGGGACAGACCGTGTCGATTTTCTTATAGGCACACATAGGAACACCTCACTTTTACATAAACTGGAGATTTTTAGTATACCACGGACGGGGTACGCTTTACTAGTCTCAGTGTAGGACTTATTTTAGCAGGGTGCAAGACAGAAAAGAACAAACTGCTTATATCACCGACGAGCGGTAGCCAGTGAGGAATAAGATATTGTTGACCAGCTGGTTGTCATCGGCCTGGGTCACGTCGATTTGTGGAAAGGGACCGTGACTGCGGCTTTCGACGAGGACCAGGTCGGCCAGCTGTTGCTGGGACAGGGCCAGGATGTAATCTTCTTTCCGCGTTCCCATGGGATAATCTGCCGGACCGCAGAGACAGACGGAAACGGCACCGGCTTTGCGGGCCCGGTCCGTATCGGAGCCGGTCTTGCGGCGGGCCACGGTGTGATGGCTGCTCTTGATATAGGCGACCTGATAGCCGCGGTGCGTCAGTTCCGTAATGGCTGCCGCAGCGGCTGTCGTCTTGCCATCGCCTGATTTCGGTGCCGTCAGGGTGACGACGGGTACCTGGCGGCGGCTGTTGGTGTCGCGGCCTTTGGCAGCCTCATAGGCTTCAGGCGTATTGATATTGAAATATAAGGCCGAACGGAAGGTTTCATCGACATAGGCTGCCGGCACGTCTTGATACAGATGGCGCAGGCGGTAATTGCCCTTCTGCAGATGGTCCGTAATGGCTGGCAGGAGCTGACGGCTGTATAAGGCGGCCAGGGGCTGGTCCTGGCCGTTTTCCGTCCTGGGTATGATGGCCTGCAGGGTGGCTGGCGCCGGAGTAATTTGACCAAATCCGGGGCGGGGGCAAAATCATAGAAGGGAAGGTCGACAGATAAGACCAGATAGAAGTCGCACTGGCCGCTGTACAGGGCGGCCTCCATCCCGCCCAAGGGGCCGCAGTCAGGATAATTGTCTATGACCAGGCGGACTGTGCGGGCTAATTTGGCGGGTAAATGGGACGATTCATAAGGACGGTTGATGGAAAGCAAGCGCTCTGTAAAGGGATAAGCTTGGCTGCGCAGAAGCAGATCCGTCAGCAGGTCCGTATCGCGCCAGGGGAGGGCCGTTTTATCGCGGCCCATGCGGGTACTGCGGCCGCCGGCCAGGATAATCAGCCCCAGCGATAAAGGGCGAAGTATTTTTGTCATCCTATCACATCCTTTTGTATGTTATGCGTGTATTATATCATAATTTGCATAAGCGGTGATGATTTCACTACGGGTTACAAAAAAAGTATGGCCAGCTAACAGATTTTCATGTATAATGAGCTTAGTAGATTCGTTATTTGTAAGCGCGAATAACGCTTGAAGGAGGTGGCTCCATGGCAGAAGAGAAACTACATTGCAAAGTGACCCTGTGCCTCATGGGCGATAAGCGGGCCTTCGGGCCCGGCGTGGCCGAACTGCTGGAAGGTGTCCGCCGTCATGGTTCCCTGCAGGGCGCAGCCCGGGATATGGGCATGTCGTACTCCAAGGCCTGGACAGTCATGCGCAACGCCGAAGAAATCTGGGGCTTTCCCCTCATCCGCCGCTATGTCGGCGGCAAAGACGGCGGCCGGTCCGTCCTGACCAAGCAGGCTGAAATCATCCTGGAACGGTATGAAGAGATGAACGAGGCCCTGCACGACGTGGCAGACCGCCAGTTCCGGCAATGGTTCAATGATGAAGAACTCCATAAATTACAAAAAATGGAAGGATAGATAAGTATGAAAATGATGAAAACCGAAGACGCTGTCGGCCATGTCCTCTGCCATGATATTACGCAGATCATCCGCGGCGTCACCAAAGGCCCGGTCTTCCGCAAGGGCCATGTCATTACCCAAGAAGATATTCCGGTCCTCTTGTCGGTCGGCAAGGACCACGTCTATATTTGGGAAAAAGATGACACCCTGTTCCATGAAGATGAAGCCGCTGCCATCCTGCGCGACATCTGCATGGGAGCTCATATGCACGGCAGTGCGCCGAAAGAAGGGAAAATCGAACTCATCGCCGACTGCGACGGCGTCCTGACTATCCGCCGGGATGGCTTGAAAGCCGTCAATTCCCTGGGCGAAATGATGATTGCCACCCGCCACGGCGGCTTCCCGGTCCGCAAGGGCGATAAACTGGCCGGTACGCGCATCATTCCCTTGGTCATCAAGAAGGATAAGATGGCCGCTGCCCAGGAAGCAGCCGGTCCGGCACCGCTCCTCGACGTCCATCCCTTCGGCCAGAAGAAAGCCGGCGTCGTCACGACGGGGAATGAAGTCTTCCATGGCCGTATCGAAGATACGTTTACGCCGGTCATCGAAAGCAAGCTGTCTGAATACGGCGCCGTCATGGCCATGCATACGACCCTGGCCGATGACCCGGCTGCCATTACGGCGGCTATCCAGGATATGCTGGATAAGGGCATGGATATGGTTTTCTGTACGGGTGGCATGAGTGTCGACCCCGATGACCAGACGCCGCTGGCCATCAAGAATACGGGAGCCCGCATCGTATCGTATGGTGCTCCGGTCCTGCCAGGGGCCATGTTCCTTCTGGCTTATAGCGGGGACGATCGCCCCATCGTCGGTCTGCCGGGCTGTGTCATGTATGCCAAGCGGACGATCTTTGACCTCGTCCTGCCGTCGCTCATGGCCGATGTCCCCGTGACGGCCGATGACCTGGCCGGTCTCGGCGAAGGCGGCTTATGCCTGGGCTGTCCTGTCTGTACCTTCCCGAACTGTGGCTTTGGAAAGTAGGTGATCCTGGTGAACCCGTTTACACACATTGACAACAACGGTGACGCCGTCATGGTCGACGTCAGCGGTAAAGCCGTGACGGCCCGGACGGCTGTGGCCTGCGGCCGTATTTCCATGAGCCGCGAGTGCTATGAAGCCGTCAGGGCCGGTGCCGTGAAAAAAGGCGATGTCCTCGGCGTGGCCCGCATTGCCGGCATCATGGGAGCCAAGCGGACGAGCGACCTCATCCCGCTCTGCCATATCCTCAATTTGACCAAATGCGGCGTCGAATTCATCTTCCACGACGATACTTGTGAACTCGAAGGCCGCTGTACTGTCAAGTGCAACGGCAAGACCGGCGTCGAAATGGAAGCCTGACGGGCGTATCCGTGGCTTTGCTGACGGTCTACGATATGTGCAAGGCCGTCGATAAGCGCATGTGTCTCAAGGATATCCACCTCGTCGAAAAAATCGGCGGCAAGAGCGGCCATTTCCAATATGACGGAGGGGAGCACCATGAAGGATAAATGGGGACGGACCATCGGCTACCTGCGCCTGTCCCTGACGGACCGCTGCAACCTGCGCTGCCGCTACTGTATGCCTGAAGCCCTGACCAGCGTCGGCCACGAAGCTGTCCTGCGCTATGAAGAAATGCAGCTCATCTGTCGGGCTGCTCTGTCCCTGGGCATCGACCGCTTCAAGATTACCGGCGGCGAGCCGCTGGTGCGCAAAGGGGCCGTGGCCTTCATGGAATCCCTCAAAGCCATGAAAGGCGTCCGTTCTGTGACCTTGACGACGAACGGCCTGCTGTTGTCCGACGCCCTGCCGGACTTGGTCCGTATGGGCATCAACGGCATCAACATCAGCCTGGACAGCCTCGATGCCGGGCAGTATGCCGGGCTGACCGGAGGCGGCCAGCTGTCCGTCGTCCTGGAAGCCTTGGAACGGGCCGCGGCTGCTCGGGTAAACGTCAAAGTAAACGCCGTATTACTGGAAGAAACGCAGGACCAGATCCTGCCGCTGGCCCGCTTGGCCGGCCGGTTTCCCGTCGATGTGCGCTTCATCGAACTCATGCCCATCGGCTACGGGACGACGCTGAAAGGCCTTACGGAAGAAGCGGCCCTGGCCGTCCTGCGCCGGGCCTATCCGGATTTGGCTGCCACAGAAGAACGGCGGGGAAACGGACCGGCTTCGTATTACCGGAGCGGCCAGCTGCAAGGTCGTATTGGCTTCATCGCTGCCAATACCCATGGCTTCTGCTCGTCCTGTAACCGCCTGCGCCTGACGAGTACGGGCTTTTTGAAGCCCTGTCTCTGCTATGACGATGGCGTCGATTTGCGGGCCATCGTCCGCAGCGGCCAAGAGGAGGAAACTATCTGTCAGGAGCTGCAGCGCGCCATGGCCAGGGCGGTTTATGACAAGCCGGCCAAGCATTGCTTCGCCGAACAGAACCATATCAGTGAACATAAGACGATGAATCAGATCGGAGGATAAAAAATGGGGAAAGTACATGCTGTTTGCATCAGCACCATCCGCGGCGTGGCTAAACAGGCCGTACCGGAAGGGAATTTCATAGTCAACTGGGGCATTGAAGGCGACGCTCATGCCGAACACTGGCACCGCCAGGTCAGCCTGCTGGGCCTGGAAAGCATCGAAGCTTTCCGCCGCCGCGGCGGTCAGGTGGAATTCGGCGCTTTCGGCGAAAATCTCGTCGTCGACGGCTTCAATTTCTCGGCCCTGCCTGTAGGGACGCTGCTGCGCTGTGGCGACGTCCTGCTGGAAATGACCCAGATCGGCAAGGAATGTCACAACCATTGTGCCGTCTATGAAGCCGTCGGCGATTGCATCATGCCCAGGGAAGGCGTATTTGCCCGCGTCCTTGAAGGCGGCGTCATCCGCCCGGGCGATGTCATGACCGAAGTCCCGCGGCAAGGGAAACGGCCTTATCAGGCGGCGGTTATCACCTTGTCGGATAAGGGAAGCAAAGGCCTGCGGGAAGATGCCAGCGGCCCCGTCATTGTCCAGCGGCTGGAACGGGCTGGGTTTGAAGTCATGGAACAGCTGCTCCTGCCCGATGGCGAGGGCCCCTTGGAACAACAGCTCTGCCGGCTGGCCGACCAGCGCCAGGCTGACCTCATCTTGACGACAGGCGGTACCGGGTTTGGCCCTCGCGACGTCACGCCCGAAGCGACCCTGGCCGTTGCCGACCGTCAGGCGCCGGGCATTGCCGAAGCCATCCGGGCCGCTTCCATGCAGATTACGCCGCGGGCCATGCTGTCCCGGGCGGTCAGCGTCATCCGCAAGAAGACCTTGATCATCAACCTGCCCGGCAGTCCCAAGGCCTGTCAGGAATGTATGGATGTCTTCCTGGATACGATTCCCCATGGCCTCGACTTACTGCGCGGCGAAGTCCGGGATTGTGGCCGCAAGTAAATGCATATAAATGGATTTACAAAAAGGAGATGTACGGTGATGACGTGGAAAAAAGTAGTCGCATCGGTCTTGGCGGCGACGCTGGCTTTTGCCCTGGCCGGATGCGGGTCGGACAAGAAAGAGGACAAAGCCGCCGGGGACGGCGATAAAGTCCACCTGACCGTCTTTGCTGCGGCCAGCATGACGGAAACGATGAACCAGATTGCCGCCCAGTATCAGAAAGAACATCCGGACGTGGAAATTTCCTTTAACTTCGATTCGTCGGGCACGCTGAAGACGCAGATCCAGAACGGTGCCGACTGTGACCTCTTCATTTCGGCAGCCCAGAAGCAGATGAACCAGCTCGACGCCTCAAAAGACGCCAAAGCCAATCCGGATAAGCTGGACTTCGTCAAGAGCGGCAGCCGCATAGACCTGTTGGAAAACAAGGTTGTCCTGGTGACGCCCGAAGGCAACCCCAAGGGCGTCCAGAATTTCAATGATATGGCGGCGAAATTGAAGGATGGCTCCATCCGCCTGGTCATGGGCAACAGCGACGTTCCTGTCGGCCAGTATACACAGAAAATCCTGAAATTCTACAACCTCGATGAACAGGCCATCGCTCAGGCCGGCCACATTACCTATGGCTCGAACGTCAAAGAAGTGACGACCCAGGTCCGCGAGGGCAGTGCCGACTGCGGCGTCATCTATGCGACCGATGCCTTCAGTGCCAAGTTGAAACCTGTCGACGAAGCGACGAAAGATATGTGCGGCCAGGTCATTTATCCGGCGGCTGTCATGAAGAACAGCAAGCACCCGCAGGAAGCTCAGGATTTCCTCAATTACCTCAAGGGCCAAGAAGCCATGAAAATTTTCCAGGGCGTCGGCTTCAGCCCTGTCGGCTAAGGATAGCTGCTTATGGACTGGTATCCCCTTTGGAACAGCCTGCGCATTGCCGCTATTTCCTGTGTCCTCGTCTTCTTTAGCGGCATTGCCCTGGCTTATTATGTCGCCCGCCTGCCGCGGGTCCTCAAAGGGCTCCTCGATGTCGTCCTGACACTGCCCCTGGTCCTGCCGCCGACGGTCTGCGGCTGGCTGCTGCTCCTGGTCTTCGGCTTGAAGCACCCTGTCGGCATCTTTCTCAATGACGTGGGCATCCGCTTCGTCATGACCTGGTATGGCGGCGTCCTGGCGTCGGCTGTCGTCGCTTTTCCCCTCATGTACCGCACGGCCCGCGGGGCCTTTGAGAGTTTCGACGAAACCCTGGCCTGGAGTGGCAAGACCCTGGGCCTGTCGGATACGTTCATCTTCTGGCATATCCGCATGCCTTACTGCAAGCAGGGCATCATCGCCGGGACGGTCCTGGCCTTTGCCCGGGCCCTGGGCGAATACGGGGCGACGAGTATGCTCATCGGCTATATCCCCAAGAATACGGCGACCATTTCGACGACGGTCTACCAGTTGTGGCGGACCAATGACGAATACAGCGCCTTCATCTGGGTCCTGGTCAACATCGCCATCAGCGCCGTCGTCCTGCTGACAGTCAATCTCTTTGAAAAGCGCAGCCGTGAAAGGAGGCGCCTGGCATGATCGATATCGATGTCCATAAGGACTGGGGCTCTTTTACGCTGGATGTGAAGCTCCATCATGAGAGCGGCATCCTCGGCCTGCTCGGCGCTTCGGGCTGTGGCAAGAGCAAGACTCTGCAGTGCATTGCCGGTATTGAAAAGCCTGATGCAGGCAAAGTCGTCGTCGGGGCGCGGACCTTGTTCGACAGCGGGCGCCATATCAATGTCCCCGTCCCGCAGCGGCGCGTAGGCTATCTGTTCCAGCACTATGCCCTGTTCCCCAACATGACCGTCGAAGACAACATCCGCTGCGGCGTCCGCTCGGCTTCGTCCAAGGCTGACGCCCGCCGGCAGGTCCGTTCCATGATGGAACGCCTGAATTTGACAGGCCTGGAGAAACAGAAACCGGCCGAATTGTCCGGCGGCCAGCAGCAGCGCGTGGCCCTGGCCCGCATCCTGGTCAATGAGCCGGACATCCTGCTCCTGGACGAACCCTTCAGCGCTCTGGACAGTTATTTAAAAGAAAAGGTCATGACAGAACTCAAGGACTTGCTGCGTCAATTCCCGAAAGACGTCGTCTTGGTGACACACAGCCGCGACGAAGCCTATCAACTCTGTCAGTCCATCGCCGTCCTAGACGACGGCCGCGTGTCGGCCTGTGCGCCGACAAAGGAACTCTTTGCCGATCCCCAGTCCCGGGTGGCAGCGGTCCTGACGGGCTGCAAGAATATCGTAGCGGCCCGCAAGGCCGGACCGACAGCCGTCTTCATCCCGTCGTGGCAGATTACGCTGCAGACGGGACGGCCTGTCGGCGACGACCTCTGTGCCATCGGCATCCGCGGCCACGCCTTTTGCGGTGGCGACGGCGAAAATGCCAGGCCCATCGTCGTGACCGAGGAAATCGAGCAGCCCTTTGAATGGATCGTCAAGTTCCGCTATGCCCATCAGGAAGGCGGGACGCCGGATATCTGGTGGCGTTTCGCCAAGCCCGACCGGCCGGCTGTCCTGCCGGACTGCCTCACTGTCGATGGGCAGGCTATTTTACTCTTATATAGGTGATATCATGGAAGCTTTCTATACCCGATTATATGAAACTTTGCAGTCTGGCCAGCCGGCTGTCCTCCTGACCGTCGTCGCCAGCCGGGGCTCGACGCCCCGCGGCATCGGCAGCCATCAGGCCGTCTTTGCCGATGGGACGACGGCCGGTACTGTCGGTGGCGGTTATCAGGAATATCTGGCCATCCAGGCCGGACGGCAATGCCTGGAGAGCCGCCAGTCGGCTTTTCGCCGGCTCATCCTCCACCCCAATGACGAAGAAGATATCAACGCTGCCTGTGGCGGGGAATTGACCGTCTTCTGCCAGTACCTCGACCCGGCCCTGCCGGGCCTGCTGGATGTACTGGCCGCTATCATCCAGGCCCTGCGCCAGAAGACGGCGTCGTGGCTGGCCCTGGATGTCAGCGATGAAGCCCATTGGGGCATGGCCCTGGTCCGGGAAGGCCAGGTGCAGGGCTGCGGCCAGATGGCGGCTTTGCAGGCCGTCGATGCGGCTTGGTGCCGTCAGAATGTAGCCGGCCTTGCTGCGGATGGCCAGCGGCGCTGGTACAGCGAACCCCTGACTTATCCGGGACGGGTCTTCGTCTTTGGCGGCGGCCACGTGTCTCAGGCCCTGGTCCCGGTCCTGGCCAGTATCGGCTTTTCCTGCATCGTCGTCGATGACCGGGCGGAATTTGCCGATCCGGCTCTGTTCCCCCAGGCAGATGCCGTCTATAAAGCTGATTATGAAGCCCTTCCGGCGGACCTCGGCGTAACGCAGGATGACTATGTCTGCATCATGACCCGTGGCCACGTCGGCGACTACGATGTCCAGCGCCAGATGCTGGCCATCAAGCCGTATTACCTCGGCGTCATCGGCAGCCGCCGCAAATTGGCCTTTGTCAAAGAGAAACTCCTGGCCGACGGTTTTTCAGCTGCCGAAATCGATGCCTGCCACGCGCCCATCGGCCTGGCCATTTCGGCCGTGACGCCGGCAGAAATCGCCATCAGCATCGCTGCCGAACTCATTGCCGTCCGGGCCAAGCGGGAAGGGCGGGAAAAGAGCCGCTACCGTAAACCATGACGGCCGAGGTATACACCTATATCGGTGCCGGCGGCAAGACGACCAGTATCTTTGCCCGGGCCCGGCAGGAACGGGCTGCCGGGCGCCGCGTGGCCGTCGTGACGACGACCCATATGAAGCACCCCAGCCGATGGTTCGTACCGGCCGCTTTGCCGGCAGGCTGGCAGGGCCAATGGCGGCGCGACGGCATCATCGTCGTCGGCCAGGAAGGGCTGAACGGGAAAATCACCTGGCCCGGCGAGGATGTTTACCTGCGTTTATGTGCGGCTGCCGACGTCGTCCTCGTCGAAGGCGATGGCTCACGGCGCCTGCCCTTGAAGGTCATGGGCCCCCATGAACCGGTCATCCCGGCCAACAGCCGTGATGTATACTGCCTGGCCGGCCTGTCGGCCGTGGGACGGATCGTGAAGGACGTCTGTTTCCGCTGGGAGTTATTGCATCTCAATCCGGAAGCCGTCGTGACCGAACGCCTCCTGGCCTATATTGTAGAAGCCGGCTGCCTGGCCCGCATCGGGTCCTGGAAAGACAGGACGACCGTCGTCCTCAACCAGGCCGACGATGAACGGCGGCAGCAGGCGGGGAAACGGATTTTGAGCGGCCTGTCCCGGCCAGGAATAGTGACGACGTATCCAGTGGAAATGAGGGAAGCGAAATGAAAATACAGTTAGTCTTGATGGCGTCCGGCTTCGGCCGCCGTTTTGGCAGCCATAAATTGGAAGTGCTCGTTCATGGACGCCCTTTATATACGTATGGAATGAAAAGCCTGTGCCAGGCGGCACAGGCTTTTTTGCCATCTTCCGGTATCGACTGTCAGGTGACGGTCGTGACGGCTCATGATGCCATTGCCTCAGCCTGCCAGGCTCAGGGCATTGACGTCATATGGAACGGTCAGGCGGGAGAAGGTATGGCTGCGTCTTTGCGCTGCGCCGTCCAGGCTCATAGTGAAGCCGACGCCTGGGCTTTTTTTCCGGCAGACCAGCCCTTGCTGACGGCAGAAACGATTGCCGACTTCCTGCGGCAGTTCCTGGCCTCTGGCGCAGCTGTAGGCTGTATGCATAACGGCGAGCGGCGCTGCAGCCCTGCCGTTTTCCGCCGCCCTTATGGACCGGGACTCCTGACCCTGCGCGGCGATACGGGAGGCCGGCAGTTTCTGAAGCGTCCTCAGACCTGGGTCTATTATCCCAAAAGAAAAGGTGAATTATTTGATATAGATTACCAGGATGATTTAATCTTTTTAAATAAAACACTGGATAAATAGATTATGATTTAAGCGTATTAATATTATAGTTTACCTCAACTTTTTGATTGAACATATTTTTGCTATTTTTAATTTTAAATATAAAAATATAATTAATTTAGGATAAAACATTTACAAATTAAAATGTACGAGTATAATAAAAGGCAGTTGAACGATTGACTATCCGGTCAATCCATAGGGGAGTCAACGATACTTTACAATCATAAGGGGAGAGGTTCTATGACGAAACACATCTTTAGAACCAAAAGTATCAGTGAATTTATTTCGGAAACGAAACAAGACGGCGGCATGAACCGCGTCCTCGGTACTTTTGGCCTGACCATGCTCGGTATCGGCGCTATCGTCGGTACAGGTATCTTTGTTCTGACCGGCGTTGCCGCTGCCAATTATTCCGGTCCTGCACTTATCATTTCTTTCATCATCGCAGCTTTGGCTTGCGGCTGTGCCGCCCTGTGTTATGCTGAATTTGCCGCCATGGTTCCCGTTGCCGGCAGTGCCTATACTTACGGCTACGTCGCCCTCGGTGAATTTTGGGCCTGGGTCATCGGCTGGGACTTGATACTAGAGTACGCCTTTGCCGTATCGGCCGTCGCTATTGGCTGGTCCGGGTACTTCAATAATATCCTCACCAACTTGGGCCTCGTCCTGCCGAAAGCCTTGACACTGGCTCCATATAACGGCGGCATCGTCAATCTGCCGGCCGTCCTCATCCTCTGCGTCATCGCCTTCATCAACATCCACGGCGTCCGCCAGAGTGCAACTGTCAACAACATCATCGTCGGCATCAAATTGGCCGTCGTCGCCTTGTTCCTGGCTTTAGGCTTCAGCCACGTCGATGCTGCCAACTGGGTTCCCTTCATGCCCTATGGCTGGTCGGGTGTCTTCGCCGGCGCGTCCATCATCTTCTTCGCTTATATCGGCTTCGATGCCGTTTCCACAGCAGCTGAAGAAGTCAAAAATCCGCAGAAAGATCTGCCCCGCGGCATTATCTTATCGCTCATCATCTGTACGGTCCTGTACATCGCCGTATCGGCCGTCCTCACCGGCATGGTTCCGTACCTCGAATTCAAGACGACAGCAGCTCCGGTTGCCTTTGCCCTCCAGGCCGTCGGCTATCACTGGGGTGCTGCGGCTATCTCTGTCGGCGCCATCTGCGGCCTGACTTCGGTCCTCCTGGTCATGAGCTTTGGCCAGAGCCGCGTACTCTTCGTCATGTCCCGCGATGGCCTGCTGCCGAAATTCTTCGGCCACGTCCATCCGAAATATAAGACTCCGGCCCGCAGCTCCATGCTGGTTTGCGTGGTTACGGCTATTACGGCAGGGTTCCTGCCAATCAACATCGTCGCTGAAATGACCAATATCGGTACACTCTGTGCCTTCATCATCGTTTCGGCTGCTGTCATCGTCCTTCGCAAGAAGAACCCGAACCAGGTACGCGCCTTCAAATGTCCGCTCGTTCCCCTGGTTCCGCTCCTGGCTATCGCCTTCTGCGGTGTCCTCATCTACATGCTGCCCCTGGTTACGCAGATCCGCTTCGTCGTATGGCTTCTGTTAGGCCTGGCCATCTATTTCGGCTATGGCTACAACCACAGCATCATCTCCCAGGCACGCCGCGGACAACTCGGTGCCGCTCCCATTCCGGGTACTGCTGCACCGGCTGAACAAGGCGTCCACGAAGGCCATCCGGCTAACCATTAATCCGCTTTCCAACCCAATACCAATACAGAAAAAGGGGCTGTCGCATTAAGCCATTTCGGCTTTGTGCGACAGCTCTCTTTTTTTATTCTATTTCATCGTTCTATTCTCTTTTTTTAGCTAAACGTAAAAAAGGTACACGAAACAGACCGGCCATCCAGTCGGCAAAAAACGTGTGCCTTTGCTATGTATATGGTTATTCAAGCACTCTTTTTCACTTTTTTTAAGGAATAAAGGTATGTCCCGAAATTGCCKGA
>NZ_APHY01000054.1 GCF_000417505.1 Megasphaera sp. NM10 | reverse complement strand
TCAGTCCTTTCCACCATACTTAAATATTGATTATATCAAAAAAAATGCATCTAGTAAATATAATTCGTAACAATTGAACAAATTTCTGTTAAAGGAGTTTCGCTATGGACAAAATTTCAAAAGAAAAAAGAAGCAAAAACATGTCAAAAATAAAATCCCATGATACATCCATCGAAATAAAAGTGCGCAAATATCTTTTCTCTCAAGGCTTCAGATACAGAAAGAATGTAAAATCACTGCCGGGGAAACCTGATATCGTACTTTCAAAGTACAAAACTGTTATTTTCATCAACGGCTGTTTCTGGCACCGTCATCCTGGATGCAAATATGCCACCACTCCCTCCTCTCATCAGGAATTCTGGCAAAAAAAATTTACGGCAAACGTTAAAAACGATCAAAAGAATCATAAACTGCTTACAGAGTCCGGATGGAATGTCATTGTATTGTGGGAATGCGAAATCGAACATGATTTTGTGAATCTCATGACAAATCTCATAAAAGAACTTCATTCCCGGTTACCCGTCATTCCGGATAACTCTCGTTTCTAGCTTTATCCAGAATTTCCATAAGGCAGACACTCTGTCTGTCCGAAGGGTTTTTCCCTTTTTTCAGTGCCTTTACGCAATTCATCAGTATGGAAGTTTCTTTTGGTGTCAGTATCGGATTGACACGGGTCCATTCCAGTACTTTTTCCCATTTTTGAATACCATACTGGACTACTGCAATCATGGCATTTACTTTATTGATTTCTTTTTGTTCCTTTTTGGCTTCGTGTCGTTCCTGCTTTACAACTTCAGTATCAATCAGTTCATCTATAAATTCACTATGAAGAGCAAATGATTTTTTCTTCATTTTTTCCCAGCATTCGGCTTTTTTAGCCCATTCCGTCACATTCTGTACGCCACGTTCAGAATCCGTAAGAAACACATAGCATTCTTTGGCCAATTCCTCCAGTTGTTTTTCTGTTGTCCGGGAAATTTCCTGTTTCTGCCATATTTTCTTCAAATCCATTTCCTTGTCGGGATACTGCTGGTGTATCAGCCAGAAAAGCCACGATAAAGTATATGTGTTTACCTGCGCTTTGTAACCACCATCATACCAGGAAGCCCTTTTTACGATGCCATCAATGGAATGAAAAAGAATATCCATTGCGACAACACTTCTGTAAAATTGTTCATTGAACTGATTTTTGTCTTTTTCCCACTGTTCAGCTGCCCATCCTGCAAATTTAATGAAATTTTTCTGAGCTCCCGTAGAAACGACATCTGGCATCATCCTGTAAATATTGTAAAACTTGGCCATATCCGTTTTAGTTATAACTTGTTTTTTGGGGTTTTCTTTCTCAAACCTTTTTTTTCTGTACAGGAGTCATTCTGGCAGTTTCCTGTCTGTACTGTCCTCTGGCCCGTTCATAATACCAATGCGTACCATACTGATTGCCATTGACAGCAGGGGCAAGCAGTTTTCTGGAAATCTGTTCCATTTGAATATGGAAAGGCGAATTGGAAAAGAAATCTGCTTCGCTGACTTTATTCTGACTGTTGGCATATCTGGCAATATCCGGAATCAATCTGGCTGCAGTTTCCGGCTCGACAAATGAAAGCTTCATGGGAACATAAATATCTCTCAAATCGTTTGCCCGATCCTTGTCTTTAACCAGTGCATTAGCCAGAGATGCTGTAGTCTGCCCACCATTTACAATCTGTAAATCTCGGATATCTGTCAGAACCAGTCCATTAGTCGTCATTTTTGTTTTTACATCGGAGGCAGTTGCAGCAATGCCATTATTATAGGCAAAAAATTTTTGGGGTTCATTTAGAATGGTATTTCTGATCTGTTTGTTGATTTTTCCCCTAGTTGACAAAAAGGAACGCACATTTCCCTCTAAAAGTCGGCCTCCATACTCGTTATATAATTCAGCCAGAATCTTTCCGGGAATATTGCATAGAAAAGCAGTATACTCACCGCTTTGACCTGCTTTCAAGCATGGAATTCCCTCCACACCAAAATCCGCCAGATGTATTTCAATTTCCTCTCTCCCGCTTTTGGACTTTTCCAGTTCATATAGACGCCCTATATCCCAAACCATATATTCACATTCTTTTTCACACAGAATGCTGTTTTTAAATTTATGAACCCGGGTACTCATAATTCGGTTGGAAATTATGTACATTCTGTATTTATCTACATTTTTAAACCGGTTGGAAATGTCATAGGCCAAATCATATCCCTGAGTACTGGGTTCTCCTCTTTCCAGAATAAATCCATTCATGGAATTGACAATAAAATTTTGTTCTTTCTTGAAAAGATTTACAGCATCCGTATTAGTCAGTGTTTCAATTTCATCACTTTCCACAAAATCACAAATGAACAGAGCTAAACAATGCTCCAAGTTATCATAATAGTATCCATCTATTTGAATTTTTGAATTTCTACTTCCTATACTTTCAAACTGGAGAGGAATAAATTCCAAAAATTCTTCCGCATTTATTAAATTTGATGTGATTTGATTGATGAATTCTTCCCTCGGCATGTTCCCATTTTGTTCGGCTAATAAATGAATATCGGACATTAAATTATTTTTATATGCTACAATTTCTTTATCCATTACGAAGTCCCCCATTCCTTAAAATCATTCAGCTGCGCCAGCATCAGTCTGTACTTCACTTCTGAAACGGCTTCCGGCAACTGTTTTCTTCTGAGTGCCGGAAAATCCCGCCCCACCCTGTAACTCCATCTTTCATAAAATACAAATTTGAATTGATCATAGTAGGGAACTGAAGCATATCCCATTGAAATCAGATTTCCCCGCATGATTCTTCTGGTCTGAGGATACTCTTTCAGCAAATTATCCAGCTTCTCAAAAGCTCCATTTAAAGTTATTCCAACAGAACTAGTAATCGTTGTTCTTTCAGCTGTCTGTATCACCAGATGCCCCTCAGCAGGGTTATCCAACTGCTCAACGGATGAAATGGCCACATCGATACTGCCGGGAGACAGCGTCTTTATTTCATACCAGGTATCCTCAAAAACAAAATCCTGATCTTTTTTCAAAGGGCCCTGCCAGGACAAGACTGCATTTTTTACACCACAGGCAGGTATAAGAACATCCAAACAGAATTTCATTTCCCCCAAAAGACCTTTAATAGCAGCCATACTCAAATAATCTGATTGGCCTGCAGAAAGCAGATGTCTCCACTCCAGATAACGGTTTTCAACGAATTGCACACCAATCCGTTCGTCATCGATACCTCTTGAACTTTCTACCATGTCTTCGCAAAAACAGACAAAAATATTCATAAGGTCCGCCTGTTTCAAGTTGAAGGATATAGTCCATATCTTATCTTTTTTTCTCCATCCAGTTTCAACAACAATGCAGTTTGTAGATGGAAGCACCTCTACTTTGCATGATGTCTGAAGAAGAAGAGACGCATTACCTTTTTCGTCTTTTCCGTAAAAGAAGTCCAGTTTATGTAGTGCATCCACTCTGCTGTATTTGTCATTATTAAATTTTTTAAAAACATCACCAGTATATTTCATTTATATTTTCTCTCAAAAATTAATTTTCACTTTCATATTCATCTTCATCAAAATCATTATCGTTTTCGTCCATGCCAAAGATTTCCTTCTGCATTACTGCATTCATTTTATAGGTACGCACAATCGACTCTACATTCTTCATCAATGGAATCCCTATGGCAAGACCAATCAAAAGAGCATTCGAATCCTTATAATAATCCAAAATTTCCTGAGTTTCTTTATCCATTTTTTCTTTTCCTGCTTTCAAAATTACCGGATAAATGATCAGCAGAGGATTCCGATCGATTCCGGCCCGAAAATAGCTCGTACCGCTCAGACTTTTCTCCTTGCTGAATTTTTCCTTTACTTCTTCTACCTGTTTCTTGGTCAGACCCGCTGCAGACATGTTTTGCGTACCAAGACGGACGTTTGATCCGGAAATCTGCAGAGCCCGAATAGCTCTATTGTATCGGAAAGTTCTTATAACCGGCTTTATACGCAAACCTGCCATAATTCCCAAGTCACCCCGGCCAGATGCAACGGCGACGTCCCAATTTGTATATTTTTTCTGTTCAGAAAACAAAGCTTTTTCAATGTCCTCATTTTTAAATATTCTGTTGGCATTGTGGCAATGATACTCCCGCAGGTACTGCTGTATAAATTGCCAATCTACATTTAAGAATTGAATATTCTCTTTCAGAAACAAATCATTGTTATCTGCCTGGTCATAGTTCGACTTCAAATTCTTTAAAAACTTGTCAGTTGCTTTCAGATTTGCCTGGTTTTCACCTTTTCTGCTTGGCAGATAAGCTGTTTCAATTACAGAACCGCTTAAATTGATTGCCTGCACATAAGTTCTGGCACTTTTCATCTTGTTGCGGGCGGTAACCAGTAAGGCACCCTTATCCTGTCTCACGCACAATCCAAATTCCTGGGGAGTCTTATTCTGATCACGCATCATCTGAATTTTTTCCTTCAGTTCGTCAGTGGCCTCAGTAATCTGCCGATACCAGTCAATGGCCGTATCCGGCATCCAGATCTGGCAGAGATCATCATACCCGCTGCGATATCCAAACCATCTTCCCATTTGCATGAGAGTATCATACATTTTGGAATTACGGTGAAAATAGCTTACACACAATCCCTCCAGTGTCAGTCCACGGGAAAGGCTCAAGCCTCCTACAGCAATCAGTCTCAAGCCGGTATCTGCATAGTTTTCATAGTTGAGGATACGTACAGCATTGCCCCCATTGACAGAATCAACATTAATGGGCATGACGGCGTTCTTCAGATTCTTTTGTACTTCATCCCAAGTAATCAACGTGGATCCGTCCGCATGAAGGCAGTGGCTGAAAAACTGGTCAAAAACCCATTTCAGTTTCTGAAATTCCGGATACCGTAGGGCTCTGCTTCCACACATATAATAGTTTTGTATGGCATTCTGATAATCTTTGACCAGACTGGATACCTGTCCTCTCACCCGATTCTGAACAGCAATAAATCGGGAAAGATTAATCATCATAGTCCTGTGGGCTTTTTGATTTCCTCTTAAATCTCTGATTACGTTAATCAGCATAAAGGAACAAATGGCTGTTTCCAAACTTTTCGGTATCTGAGGACTCGGAAAAAATTCTTTTTTATGTTTCATGGGAACATAGTCTTCACAATCATCATTATTGTGAAGCATTGTCCGATATTTTCCGTCACTTGTAAAAACGGCATCCGGACCAATGTAATTGGATGGTGAAGGCAGACAATAGATAAAATCTCTGGGGAACAGATCTTCATTGAACATGTCATCCTCTGTTTCCGGATCAATGAAAATATTGGCATACGGAGTAGCCGTAAATCCAAGATAATCGGATTTTAAAAACTTGTTCAATAATTCACGGATAGCTTTGTTTATGGCGGTCGGATCTGTATCTGCATTATGAGTATTAATGGATGCGTTATCTGCTTCATCATCAATGAGAAGCATGGGTACATCTATTACTCCTGCATCAGCCAATTCAAGCCACTGGCTCAAATTTTGCAGAACGGACCGATTCTTTTTCATGACAAAAATTATGGGAACACTAATCTTGTCCAAGTGCGGTATCAGACTGGATGCTGTTTTTTGTTTAAAATCAGATGATTTACTGGTTACTGACCAGGCAATAGCCTTATTGTCGTATTTTCCGACTCCGACTTTTCCTTCAAAACCTTTTCGATGTTTGAGAAAAGCGTCACTGTCAGTCCCGGTAAATCCCAAATCAACCCGCTCCTGTGTCTGTGCACGAAGTTTTTCCATAACACCGGTAAGAAGGATAATCACTTTATATCCTGCGTCAGCAGCCTTATTGATCAGTGCAATATAGTTGGACGTTTTCCCAGACTGCACTTCCCCAATACACAGGCCTCGTCTGTTGAATCCTTCTTTTTGGCAGGGATTCCCTAAAAGATCCATAACGGCATCCGTGGCGTCATCCATTTCATTCAGCACCGCATTGTTCCATCCCTGAGATCTCAGATAAAGTTTATAACGATTCCAGAACTTGGGATCGATATTACTTTTTGCACTGTTGTACCAAGGTAGATGACTATGTTCTGTTATTATAATTCCCTTCTCTACATTGATTTGAATCTTTGACTCAACATCTTTCAGTACTGCCTTTTTTTCGATGTCAGTCATGGGATTGAGTGAAGCAAATAAATTAATGAATTTCATAATTTCTGCTGATTCCACGTTTTCTCTTCCAGCCAGTTGCATTATAACCAAAGTTGAAACTTTCTTTTGCTTTTCATTCATTTCCATACTCCTCTTTTATTCTGGTAACAACATCAGGATAATTGGAAAACGGTTCCATTATTTTCATTGATTCAATGAATTCTTTCACGTTTCCATGGATCTTCATCAGTTGCTGAACAGTATTTTCAGCCAGCTGAAAAGCTTCTTCCTCATCGTTGTTGTTCCTTTTTTCCAAGTTCATTTCGTTTTGAGCCACTCTGCAGTAAACATCACCAAAAGGAAATGTCTCTTCAACAAGATTCAAATAGGATTCCAGCAGGTTAATCTGGTCCTCATCCATTGATTCTTCCAAATTTTTTAATATGGGCATGTTTCTATTAATCTTATACTCATATTTCTCGCGATTTTGGATTACATCCCATGTATGGATTATATTATCATCTTTTACCTTGCGTCCTCTGTACCGATATACTTTTTCACTTTTTTCCACAGAACGCAGAACAATATTGGCCAGATTTTTTTTGATCATGTAAGGAAGGTTTGCTTTGGATTTTCGAATATCAATTTCCCATATGGAATCCAGTGTATTGGGAATGTCAACCCGTACCATTGCCAGTTTGCCCAATTCATTCTGTTTGATGAGTCTGAACCATGTTCCCCACACAATCAGCCGTTTATTCCGATAAATATAAAACCCCTGCTTCAAACGAAGTTCACTGTTTTCTGCTCGTGCTTTCCTTTCTTTTGCAGTCAGTTTACTAACAAGAGGTAGGACATACGGTTTTACTGTAATAATCTCATTATCAATTCTAATCTGCTGTTCGCTTAATGGTTGAGTGGCCGGGTTATCGGTCAGAAACGGATCGATGCCATGAATTTCATCTCCATTAAAATAAATTTTAATATAATTTCTCACTCCGATATCGCCGTTCAGGTATCGGTGAAATACTAGCGATACATGTTTCTTTGTCAAGACAATCCTGTCATTGAAGGCTCTGCTGAAATTATCAGATTCCTTTTTCAGCCGGTCAAAATGCTGCCACACCACTACAGTCCCACTGTTTACATGATGCAGATATTCGATTCCTGGATATTGTTCAACTTCATTTTCCGAATACAACTGCAAAGACCAATTTTGAGTAGAAGTAATATAATCCAAATCCCATGCTGCTGCATAAATTTGGCTGTTTTTTTTGCTGATTACCGTTACTCTTCTGCATTGAGAAAGCGATGCCATTTTCATTCCCAATCCAAATCGTCCCAAATCCTTTTTGCTTCTCTTCTCTGTAGAACTTTGGCTTCCATAGCGCATGGCCTTTTCAAGGTCCAGTAAAGTCATACCACAACCGTCATCTGCAATGCATACATATGAATCCGGTAATGCCTGAAAATCGACATAAATATTGCCTGCACCTGCGCTGATACTGTTATCTATAATATCGGCCAGAGCTGCCTCAAAAGAATACCCGATGGAACGGTAGATTCAACCAATATAGGCGCTTCCGGAACCACTATTTTTTGCCTCATTATTACACCACCGAAAAATATAATTAAATTTTCATTTTTCATTATAATTATATTATGAATACACACCTTTGTATAGCTAAAAGAAGACCGTGGCTAGTGTCAGCAATCTACAGTTCCATCTGCAGCCCAAATAAGGTAAGCGGAAAATAAATCAGTGTATAGAAAAAGCCCCAGACTTATGCTATCCTTTCTTCATAAGTCTGAGGCTTTGATTCTATTTATTCTTTGCATTTTTCCTGGGGCTTTGTTGCCCAAGGCAGGTATTGATCCAAGGTTTCGGCATCTTTGAAGTTTGCTGTATTGGGCAGCTTTTCAAAGAGGTATTTCAGATACCGTTCGGGGTCCAAGCCGTTGGCTTTGGCTGTTTCAATCAGGCTGTAGACGATGGCACTGGCTTTGGCTCCCTTGGGGCTGTGTGAAGTATTTTTTGGCACTTTGGTCTCTAAGGCCCCAATTGCAAAAAATCCAACGGACTTAGTTTAGGCCTTGTGTAAACTCGCTTCGTCAATTTCCGAGGCGGCGTAAAAGTTGTAAAGTGCTGATCATAAACTTAGAGCTCATTTATTTTTCCTAGCTGCTGCCTCATCGCTGCCAACAAAT
>NZ_APHY01000053.1 GCF_000417505.1 Megasphaera sp. NM10 | reverse complement strand
GATGTCGGCATTAGCGTCCTGCCGTTGGCGAAACGGTACAGGCCGCGCTGGACTCGTTTCCCGCTGAACGTTCCTGTATAGGGGGCATCCGGCTGGTATACGGGAATGTCGTCCAAATCCAGGCAGCTGGCCTGAGAGGTATACGATTCTTCCTGTTCCAGATAGGTTATCCCATAGCGTTCACACAGCTGTTTCAAGGTACTACGCAGATAGCTCAGGCTGATTTGGGTGAAATGTTGATTCGTCACTTTGCCCAGTTTTAGTCCTCGTTTGAAATCTCGATTATAACCGCAAACAATGGTCCCTATCTGATGGTCAATGCAGAAATTAACAATGTAACGGGCTGTCTTGCGGAGGATGTCCTGCATCCGGAAATGGCGTTTCTTCGCTAACTGATAGAGCTAGAAACTGTGATAAACAAAAAAATGCCGATAGTTATTACAACTATCGACATCTTTCGTCTACATCTCTTCGCTATATAGTTATGACTTCACAATGCAAAAAGTCTGGAATGTTTTCCAGTGTTTAACCAATAATATCATGAATTGGGATTTCATTCCAAAGTTAAGTTCAGTTTTCTTCCTTCTCTTCATCCTCATCGACAATGACGCTGAGGATGTTGGCTTTGGTATCGATGATGCGGCTCAGAGAGCGGTCGTATTTCCGGACGGCCAGGGCCGAGACGATGAGTCCGGCGATGCCGCCGACGACGGCACCGGCAGTATGGCCTATGATGAGATAGCCTAAAAGGGCCGTGATGAGCAGCATGGCTACGGGCAGGATGAAGCAGACAAAGGCACCGGAAATGAGGTGCGAGTCATCGACTTCATAGCGGACGTGGTCGCCTTCGGCAGCGCCAATGGAATTATAAGCCAGGAGCTTGACGTGATCCGCTGCGGCGCAGACACTGCAGGCCACATAGAGCGAATCGCGGCTGACCCGTACTTTCGCCAAGCCATTATCCTTGATTTCTTCGACAAAACCTTCACCAAAACGCATATCTTATGCCCCCTTCCGAATTAGTAATCAATAATAATTATTTGTTAATTTGATTATATCATAATATACGTTATTAATCAAGTGTAGGCTGATTGCATCTCATCACTTGAGGAGTTAGCAGTTAGTGGTTCGTAGCTAGGGGCTAGGGGTTAGGGGTTAGGGGGTAGGGGTTAGAGGCTGGCGGCTAGTAGCTGGCGGCTGGTGGCTAACGGCTACCGCTCACTCAGCAGGCCCCGGACGATGTGCTTGCGGCAGGACTGGTAGACGAAGGTCAGGACAATGGCCGTGACCAGCCAGCTGGCCGGGTAGGCCGCCATGAGGACCAGGAAGTCGCGGTGAGCGGCAAATACGGTGTACAGCCAGGTGATGCGGACGCCGCAGATACCGACCAGGACGACGACAGCCGGCGGCAGGGAATATCCATAGCCGCGCAGGGATCCGGAGATGATGTCGATGATGCCATTGAGGTAGAACGTCCCGGCTACGTAAAAGAGGCGCTTCGTCCCCAAGGCGACGACGTTCGGGTCGCCGTTGAACAGGCGGATGAGTTCCGGCGAAAAGAAGAGGACCGGCACGGTGACGGCCAGGAGAAAAGCCGCTTCGACGCCAAAGGCAACTTTGGTGATGCGGAAGCAGCGGCGCAGGTTGCGGGCGCCGTAGTTCTGGCCGACGAAGGTCGTCGTCGCCTGGCTGAAGCCGTTGACGAAACAGTAGATATTGCCTTCGATGATGAAGGCCGCAGCCGACGCTGCCATGGCTTCCGTCCCCAGGCTGTTCAGGGCCGACTGGATGAGGACGTTGGACAAGGCAAAGACCATGCCCTGGATGCCGGCAGGCAGGCCGATGCGGATGATGTGATGCAGTTCTTCCCGGGAAAAGCGCATGTGATGGCGTTCCAGGCGGATGCGGTCCGTCGTCCGGCACAGCAGGACCAGGAGGATGAGCGAATTGACGGCAAAGGCGATGACCGTCGCCCAGACGACGCCGGCCAGGCCGAAATCAAAGACCAGGACCGACAGCAGGTCGAGGACGATATTGACGATATTGGCTGCGACCAGGCTGTACAGCGGCGTCTTGCCATCGCCGCAGCTGCGGAAGATGGCCGCCTCGAAGTTATACAGCGACAAAAAAGGCAGGCCCAGCAGGAAGATGCGCAGATACTGTTCGGCCATATCGTAGACGTCTGGCGGCACTTCCAGGACCCAGAAGGCCGGATAGACGATGAGTTCGCCGATGACGGCCAGCAAGGCCCCCAGTCCAAAAGACATCAAAATAGCCGTCTGGACCGTCCGTTCCACTTTATCGTCGCGGCGGGCACCGAGATACTGGGCAATGGTGACATTAGCCCCCAGGGAAATCCCCATGAGCAGCATGACCAGGATGCCGATGACAGGCATATTGTTGCCGACAGCGGCCATGGCGCTCTTGCCGACGAAACGCCCCAGGATGACGACATCGGCACTGTTGAAAAGCTGTTCAAATAAGCCCATGAGGCCGATCGGCATGGCAAAAAAGAACAACTTGTCGGCAATAGAGCCGTGCAGCATATCCATGCCGCGGCGGCCCTTATTTTGTGTATTTTCCATAATTATGATTACCTCTCGTTCTCGTGAATGATGCTTTCTTCCCTTAGTATAGCATAAAAGAGCTTGCCGCACATGCGGCAAGCCCTTTTAAGTGGTTAGTGGCTAGTGGTTAGTGGTTAGCGGATGGCTAAAAATTTGAAATCATCTTCTACAAACTCCGTACTACAAACTATATATGTCAATCGTGGCGGATGAGGAGCTGGATGTTTTCTTTTTTATAGGTCGTATAGATGCTTTTGATGAACTGGTGCTTGAGGACGGCTTCGTCGACGATGTTGCGGATACGCAGGACGACTTTGAAGGAAATGCCGTATTCCCCCATCTGGTCATAGCGGACGAGGGGCTCGAAGCCGGTGACGCCGTATTCACTGTGGTCGAGGATGTGCCGGGCCACGCCGAGGGTGACGTCTTCGACACGCTGCAGGTCATTGTCATAGGTAATGGTCAAGGGAATGGAAATGGTACATTCTGCCAAAGGCTGTTCGTAGTTGGTCAGCGTCGCCGTGGCAATGCTCTTGTTGGGGACGATGACCATATTCCCCGTCGCCGTGCGAATCGTCGTATTACGCCAGTTCATATCGACGACGCGGCCGGCTTCGCCGCTGGACAGGCGGATGTAATCACCCATGTGGACCTGTTTCGATACCAGCGTCGTAATGCCGGAAAAGAGGTTGGCCAGTGTATCCTGCAAGGCCAGGGCCGATGCCAGGCCGCCGGCGCCGAGAGCTGTCAGGAGCGGCGAAATGGAAATGCCATAGGAACTGAGGATGAAAAGGATGCCCATCAGAGTCGGCATGAAACGGAAGATATTGCGCCAGCTGTCGCGCGGGATTTTCGTCACGCGGCTCAGCACTTCGATGACGATCCGGAAGACGCCGTGCAGGATGACAATGCAATGAAGATGAATAAAAGAAAGGCCAGGAAATGAACGTGCGGCCCGCCATATTCCATTTCATAGGAAAAAGTATTCACAATGGATTCCATAAAAAAAGCCTCCTCCGAAGCAATAAATCTAAAATAATAATGATTTATTATACTCCGGAGAAGGTACTACCACAATATGGCAACGGTTACAGTTTCATGTCGTTTTGGGCATGAAACCTTTGTTGTAAGGCCCTTTCAAAAGTCGTATACTAAAGAAAATCCATACCCTAGGAGGAAACACATGGAAATACGGACACTGCAATACTTCCTGGCCGTCGCCAGGGAACAGAATATGACCGGTGCAGCCAATATGCTGCATATCACACAGCCGACGTTGTCCCGGCAGATGGCCGATCTGGAAAAGGAATTGGGCAAGCAGCTTTTCATCCGGACCAACCGCAGTACACTGCTCACGGAAGAAGGCATCCGCCTGCGCCAGCGGGCCGAGGAAATCGTGTCCCTCGTCCAGCAGACGAAAGCTGAAATCAGCGACGACCAGCCGGAACTGACGGGCTGTATCCGCATCGGTGCCGGCGAAACACCAGTCATGCACTTCCTAACCGACACCTTTGCCAAACTGCAGCGGAAACATCCGGGCATTACGTGTGAACTCTTTACGGGTAACGCCGATACGGTCGAAGAGAAACTCTCCCGCGGCCTCATCGACTTCGCCCTCTTCATCGAGCCTTTCAATCCGGAAAAATACGAATTCCTGCGTCTGCCTGAAAGCAACCGGGTCGGCATCATCACCCGCAGCGATACGCCCTGGGCCCGGCTGCCAGCCATCACGGCCGACACCCTGAGCCAGATTCCCCTGCTCGTCTCGTCACGGACTGCTACGGCAACCTTCGATATCCGTCAGTGGTCGCAAGGAAGCGTAACGGCCGAAGACTTGAAGGTCGTCGGAAAATTCGACCTCATCGCCAATGCGGCCCAGCTCATCCGGACGGGCATTACCAGTGCCCTCGGCATCGACGAGCTCTTCCAGCTCCATACGCCGGACCTGGCCTTCGTCCCCCTGAAACCAGCCGTCACCTTCTCGTGTCTCGTGGCCTGGAAAAAATACCAACTCCTGTCACCGACGTGCGAAGCCTTTTTGAAGGGCCTGAAAGAAGAAATCCATTGGCAAGGAAAGGACTGATTCGGATGTTAGATTTACGGGTACTCAATTATTTCCTCACCGTCGCCCGCGAAGAAAGTATCACCCATGCTGCCGAGGCACTGCACCTATCCCAGCCGACGCTGTCGCGGCAGCTGCGCGACATGGAAGAGATGCTGGGAAAAGAACTGATGATTCGCGGCCCCCGGCGCATTACGCTCACCGAAGAAGGCTTATTCCTGAAAAAGCGGGCTGAAGAAATCCTCTCCCTGGCCAGTCATACGGAAGAGGAACTGCGCAGCGACGACACCGAACTGAACGGGACCATCCGCATCGGCTCGGCCGAATCGGACAGCGTCCGCTTCCTCATGCACGCCGCCCATGACATCCAGGCCAGGTATCCCCACCTGCATTTCCATATCACCAGCGGCGATGGTCAGCAGATGATGGAACTCCTCGACAAGAGCCTCATCGACATGGCTGTCGTCTATGGCCACGTCGATATGGATAAATACGAAGTCCTCCCCTGCCCAACTGTCGACCGCTGGGGCCTCCTCCTGCGCCGCGATAACCCGCTCTCGCAAAAAGAAAAAATCACCCCGCAGGACCTGTGGGATGAAAAACTCATCGTATCCAATCAGGTCCTGCAGGATGACAATCAGGCAGACAGGCTGCGAGTCTGGCTGAAAAAGCCCTTCGCTGACCTGCATATCAGCGCCACGTACAACCTGGCCTATAATGCGTCCCTCATGGTCCGCGAAGGGCTGGGGTCCTGCATCATGCTGGAAAAGATCATCCGTGTCCCGGAAGACGATGATACCCTCTGTTTCCGCCTCCTGGACCCGCCCATTTCGGACAGGCTGTTCATCGCCTGGAAGCGTTTTCAGCTGTTCCCCAAAGGGACGCAGCAATTCATCCAGCTTTTAAAGCAGGAAAAGGATGCGCTGGAACCTATAGATTGAGGCTCTGGACCCACTGCTGGACCGTACTTTCCGACACATTGGACGGGAAGCGTTTACCTTCCAGCCAGTTGCCCGTACCAGCCATCTGCTGCAGCTGTCTGCCGCTGTCGCCGAGGCCGGAGCTGGCCGACGTGGCAAAGGGGATGACCGTCTTGCCACTGAAGTCATTGTGTTTGACGAAAGTATCTACCGGCCAGGCAGCGATCCCCCACCAGATAGGATATCCGATGAAGACCGTATCGTAGCCTTCCCAGTTGTCTGCCTTATCCTTGACCAGAGGGATGTCGCGCAGGCTGGCATCATCGTGTTCGCGATAGACGCGGCTGTCCCGGTTATTGTAGTCCAGATCCGCTTCCGTATAGTCCTGGGCCGGTTTCAGTTCCATAACGTCGCCGTTGGTCGCTTTGGCAATGTAATTGGCTACATTCTTGGTATGACCGCCAGCCGAATAATAGACGACCAGCGTCTTGCCATTGCCCTTGGCCGGGGCCTGGGCCGCCGCATCCGCCTTTTTTGAGGCGCTGGAAGACGCATCGGCGCCGTTCGTATTGCCACAGGCAGCCAGGCCCAGGACCATGAGACTGCTCAGGGCAAGCATTAAAACTTTCTTCATCATCTGCTTTTTACCTCCTGATTATTTCAAATAGAGACATTTACTCCCCGTAGACTTCCTTGGCATAGCCGAAGGCCGCCCAGGCCTTGGGCCAGCCGCTGTAAAAGGGGAGAAATCCGATTCCCGCCAGGACCATGAGCCCGGCCGCTAAGAAGTGCTTACGGAAGGGCATCATAATCGGCCTCCGCTACGGCTTCACACCATTCCGTACTCGTATCAGTCCCGTCGACTTCAATGGCCAGATGCTGGAAGGCACTGTCCTTGGCAGCACCGTGCCAATGCTTGACGTTGGCCGGGATGTGGACGACATCACCGGCGAGGAGGGCCTGGGCCGGTTTCCCCCATTCTTGATACCAGCCACGGCCGGCCGTGACTAACAGCATCTGACCGCCGCCCTGGCTGGCATGGTGGATGTGCCAATGATTGCGGCAGGCCGGTTCAAAAGTGACATTGCCGACGACGACCTGTTTTAGGGACAACATGTTCAAATAACTGGTGCCATCAAAATACTGGGCATAGTCGACGTTTTCTCCGCCCATGGCAAAGGGGCTCGTCTGCTTGATTTCTTCTAAAGTCATTTTCTTTCGTCTCCTCTTTTTCGTAACACATATAAGAAATAATCCAGCCGGTCCAGCTGAAGCTGTTTGTCATGAATAGCATCGAGCAAGTACCGGCGATGGCGCTGCAGGCACGACAACTGCTCTTCCTCGGGCAGGGCCTCATACTGTTCGATAAAAGCCGCCGAACAACCGGCATCGATCAAATTCTGCCAAACCTTCCCTTCCATCATCGACCTCCTCTCTCCTTGCTTACTACGCCTTTATCTTAACAGACGGCCAGGGGAATGTAAAACGCTTATATTTTATGTCCGGGTATTCGTTTTTCGTATGACAATGGGCGCAGGCCGCAGGTCGCTGGATTAGGGATTAGGGGTTAGGGGCTCGTGGCTCGTGGCTCGTAGGGGCCGTCCCAAAGGGCGGCCCGCCTCGTGGCTAGTGGCTAGTGGCTAGCTTAAAGGCGCCCTTTTTACGAACAACGAACTACGAAACA
>NZ_APHY01000052.1 GCF_000417505.1 Megasphaera sp. NM10 | reverse complement strand
AACAACACTATTTAGAAAAAGAAAGAAACAACAACACAGTAGCTTGCATAAAAAAGAAAAACAAGCGAGGCTTATTAAAGTACGCCTAAAAACAGGATAGCTGGCATTTTTCACGAAAATGAAAAATGCCAGCTATTGTGTTAGTTATGGGAAAGAAGGAAGGCTGCAACAAAATGAGCAAAAAAACTCATTTTGTTACAGCCCCATCACCATTGATGCCCCTACCTAAGAGGAGAGTCTTCTGGCGAAACTGTGATAAAAAGCAATCCCGTATTTCCATACGTTATGGATTCCCCTGGTTTGAAACTCTGTGATGTATTCCTGGTTTCAATTTGTCGTAAGGCTTCGTTAGCTCAATCGAACAGGTCATCAAAGGTATTCTTGGTCACATTTTTTCCTAAGGAATTCATGATTTCTGTGCTGTATAGTTTGCGGATTTCCTCATTCGGTATCCTTAATGCATAACGGTCATCGCTAAGGGATAAGACCTTTTCGACAGTCAAATAGCCCGTCGTCAACAGGAGATTGAACAGGGCTCCCGGGTCCTGGTCTATTTCAGAATAGATGAGGCTGTCATCTAAGGTGACGCGAACGGCTTTGCCATGCAGCAGATTTTGTATCATCTGAATCCGTAACTCATCCGTATGAGAAAGGAGATGACGTAAAAGGCTGTTTCCCGATGTCCGGACCCAATAAGGCCTGGCTTGGCAGTCATGGGCCACATAATTGATGACGGACCAGGGATTATAGATTTCTGCGCAGCCAATGTGATAGCCATCATACCATTTTTTTAATTCTGGAAGCTTTTCCCCATGATGTACGGTTTCTAAGAGTTCTTGTATTTCTGCTTCCGTAAATCCGAAGACCTCGGCGTACTGATCGCGCAAAACAGAACAGACATCCAGATTATTCAGGCCACTGAAAATGCTTTCTTTAGAGATGCGGGTAATGCCCGTCAGGACAGCAAATTCCAAGGTGTTGTTCGTTTTCAAGGCGCTGCTCAAAAATTGGCGCATGAAACCGATACAACCGGTATAATATCCGCTTTCCCAAGCCTGTTGAATCGGTGCATCGTATTCATCGATAAGGAGAATAACTTTTCGGCCATAGTAACTCTGTACCATAGCCATCAAATTGGTCAAAGATAAGGCCAATTCGTCTTCTGTCGCCTGTCCTTGGACGACGTGATCAAAAAGGCGGGCTTGGACTTCATTGATATCTGCCTTTTCACGGATGTAGCGATATCTATCATAGACTTGTGCTAAAAACAGCCGTATAAAGGAAAGCATCCGTTCCCATGTCGTCCAAGACGGATTTTGGATATCTTTAAGTGTAAGGAAAATGACAGGATACTGGCCACGCTGAGCCATATATTCGGGCCCGGCTTGTTCAATGGCCAGATGGTCGAATAAATGACGGCTCTGGCTTTCTTTTTCAATGGAAAAGAAATATTCCAGCATACTCATTGTCAACGTCTTGCCAAAGCGGCGCGGCCGCGTAATCAAAGTGACTTCCCGGGGGCTATCGATGAGTTGGCGAATAAATGCTGTCTTATCCACAAAATAGAAATCTTTATTACGGATTTTCCCAAAATCATCTATTCCTATAGGCATTTTGCAAATCACTTTTGTCACCTGCTTTCTAATAAAAAACCTGTCATTATACGTGCATAGGCTGTGGCCGAATAGCACAGCGGGCCGCCCAGCCACAGCTGTCCGTTTTGGCAACCGTCCTGCGCCTTCCGTCGGTCGGCACCTGACGGGCCAAAAAGGCTTGGGACGGTCCCTACGCACAAAGCCGCTGGCCGTGTATTTTTGTGGCCTACCAACTGTAACGCGCGTATTTTCATGGGGATAACCTCTTCACTAAGTTAGGGGACTCCCGGGAAACTGTTGACGAACTGGATGCGGATGTCCGGGAAGGAATCGACGAATTGGACTGTGAAGTCTTCGCCGTAATCGACGAACTGCCATTGGCCGATGTCATCGGGGAAATAGTCGACAGTCTGGACGCGCAGGTCCGGGAAGGCGCTGACGACCTGGACGCGGATATCCGGGAAGGAATCGACGACGCGGACTTTGCCGGCCAGACGGATGCCGTTGAAATAGCCGTCCGGCGTCACAGCCGAGGCAGCCAGGGCGGCTCCACTGAGACAGAAAAAGCAGAGAACCAGTAAAGCTAACTGAATCCATTTTCGCATGATGATACACTCCTTTCCGGTTATAGTGATCGTTAACAGCCAGCCATCAACCTCTCAGTCAGCTTCGCTGACAGCTCCCCTATCAGGGGAGCCGGAAAACAGCCACCCAACGTGGGCGCCCCTACGGGTCAGGCGGGCCGCCAGCTACAGCTGTCCGTTCTGACAACCGTCTTGCGCCCTTCATCGGCCGGCACCTGATGGGCCAGAATGGCTTGAGACGGCCCATGCGGATTATGCCTCCCATAATAGGGGAGGTGGCCGTAAGGCCGGAGAGGTTGCCTTGAAAACCTCTCAGTCAGCTGCGCTGACAGATCCCCTATCAGGGGAGCACTAGCCACTAGCCACTAGCCACTAGCCACTAGCCACTAGCCACTAAAATTAGCGTAACAGGTTTACTCAAAAAAGGCAAGCGAAAAGGCGCTGTCGCATAAAGACAGCGCCTTTCGGGGTATTAAGTTCGCAGTTTGTAGCATAAGGTTATCTCCGGAAGGCCTTTTCGATGGCTTCGCGCAGGGTGGCTACGCCTAGGAAATGGCAGTCCGGGAATTTGTCTGTTTCGATGTCTTCCAGGTTGCCTTTGGGCAGGATAAAGGCGTTGAAGCCCATCTTGGCCGCTTCTTTGACGCGGCGCAGGGCCTGGGGGACGCGGCGGATATCGCCGGTGAGGCCGACTTCGCCCATGACGACGGTCCGGCTGTCCATGGAGATGTCCCGCAGGCTGGAATAGACGGCCAGGGCAACGGGCAGGTCGGCTGCCGTTTCGGTCAGGCGCAGGCCGCCGACGACGTTGATGTAGACGTCCTGGCTGCCCAGGGGTACGCCCAGGCGCTTTTCCAGGACGGCCAGGAGGATGATCAGGCGGTTATAGTCCATGCCCGATGCCGTCCGCCGCGGGACGGCGAAGACGGAATGGGCCGTCAGGGCCTGGATTTCACCAAGCATGGGCCGCATGCCATCCAGGACGGCAGCTACGGCTGAGCCGGCCTGGTCGGCCGCCCGTTCGGCCAAGAGCAGCTGAGACGGGTTCTCCAGTTCCGACAGGCCGCTGCTGGTCATGGTGAACAGGCCCGATTCATTGGTCGAGCCGAAGCGGTTCTTGATGCCCCGCAGGATGCGGAACTGGTAGTTCCGTTCACCTTCAAAGTAGAGGACCACGTCTACCATGTGTTCCATCATGCGCGGCCCGGCAATGGCGCCGTCCTTGGTGACGTGGCCGATGACGACGATGGGGATGCCTTCGCTTTTGGCAAAGGTCATGAGGCGGCTCGTGTTCTCGCGTATCTGGGCCAGACTGCCCGGCGTCCCTTCGACGGACTGGCTGTACATGGTCTGGATGGAATCGACGACCAGCAGGGCCGGCCGCCGCTTCTTGGCTTCGTCGAGGATATGGTCCAGGGATGTATCGGCCTGGATGATCAAGTCCGGCGTGGAAATGCCCAGGCGCTGGGCGCGCATCTTGATCTGGCCCGCCGATTCTTCGCCAGAGCCGTAGAGGACGGTGCCGTTCTTGTCACAGACGGCAGCGGCCAGCTGCAGGACCAGCGTCGACTTGCCGATGCCCGGATCGCCGCTGAGCAGGATCAGCGCCCCTGGGACGATGCCGCCGCCAAGGACGCGGTCCAGTTCGCCAATGCCCGTTTCCATGCGGGCCATGTCTTCCATGGCGATATCCGCCAGGGACGCCGCCTGCGACGCCGGACCGCTGCGAGCCATGCTCTGTGCCGCTTTGGGCGCTTCCGGCGCGACCGTCTCTTCAACCATGGTATTCCATTCGCCGCACTGCGGGCAGCGACCGAGCCAGCGGCTGGACACGCTGCCGCAGTTACTGCAGACGTAACGGGTCTTTATCTTTGCCATGACTGCTCCTTACTCCGTCGTAAAGACGAGTTTCTTCTTGTCCAGGCTGTCGACATGGATCGTATTGCCTTCCTTGACACTGCTGCTGAGGAGCATTTCGGCAATCGGGTCTTCGACGAGCTTCTGGATAGCCCGCTTCAACGGCCGGGCGCCATAGGCGAAGTCCGTCCCTTCCTCGACCAGGACGTCGTCGGCAGCCGTTGTCCAGTCGAGGGCGACACCCTTTTCACCGAGGCGCTTGGTCAGGTCCTTGAGCAGGATGTCGACGATCTGGCGCAGGTCTTTCTGTTCCAGCGGCTTGAAGACGATGATTTCGTCGATACGGTTGAGGAATTCCGGCCGGAAGAAGCGTTTCACATCGGCCATGATTTCCTTCTTGGCTACTGCAAAAGATGCTTCCCGGTCCTTGGCGCTGTCGCCGCCCGTCGAGAAGCCCATGACCGGGCCCGACGGCTTGAGATGCGATGCGCCGAGGTTGCTGGTCATGATGATGACCGTATTGCGGAAGTCGACAGTCCGCCCTTTCGAATCGGTCAGGCGGCCTTCGTCGAGGACCTGCAGGAGCAGGTTGAAGAAGTCGCTGCTGGCCTTTTCCACTTCATCGAAGAGGATGACGCTGTACGGCTTTTCCCGGACGGCATCGGTCAGTTCGCCGCCTTCTTCATAGCCGACGTAGCCCGGAGGCGCGCCGACCAGGCGGGAAACGCTGTATTTTTCCATGAATTCGCTCATGTCGATGCGTATCATGTTGTCAGCACTGCCGAAGAGCTGGGCTGCCAGGGTCCGGGCCAGTTCGGTCTTGCCGACACCGGACGGGCCGAGGAAGAGGAAGGAACCGATAGGCCGGTTGGCATCCTTGAGGCCGGCGCGGGCCCGGCGGACGGCTTTGGCCACAGCCGTGACGGCATCGTCCTGGCTGATGACCCGTTTGTGCAGTTCGGCTTCCAAATGGAGGAGGCGCTGCGATTCCGTTTCCGTAATCTGTTGGACCGGGACGCCTGTCCACATGGATACGACGTCGGCAATGTCGTTTTCCGTAACGACGAGCTTTTCATCGTCGTGCTGCTTCTTTTCTTTCTGAAGGGCCGAGATTTCCGACGATACTTTCTTGCCGGCATCGCGGAGGGACGCGCATTTTTCAAAGTCTTCGCCAGCCAGGGCCGCTTCTTTTTCTTTATTGATGTCGGCCAGTTTCTGTTCCAGGTCCTGAAGTTCATGGGACGGCGCATAGACCTTCATGCGGACGCGGGCCGCCGCTTCGTCCATGACGTCGATGGCCTTGTCCGGCAGATAACGGTCGGAAATGTACCGTGACGACAGTTTGACCGCAGCCTTTACGGCTTCATCGGTGATGTGGGCCTTGTGGAAGGCTTCGTAGCGGTCGCGCAGGCCGAAGAGGATAGCCATGGCATCGTCTTCCGTCGGTTCGCCGACCAGGACGGGCTGGAAACGGCGGGCCAGGGCGGCATCTTTTTCAAAGTGTTTCTTATATTCGTCGATAGTCGTGGCGCCGATGCACTGCAAATCGCCGCGGGCCAGGGCCGGTTTGAGGATGTTGGCCGCATCCATGGCGCCTTCGACAGCACCGGCTCCGATGAGCTGATGGATTTCGTCGATGAAGAGGATGATCGAGTCATCCTCTTCGATCGTGTCGAGGATGCGCTTGATCCGTTCTTCAAATTCACCACGGTACTTGGTACCGGCAACGATACTGGCCAAATCGAGGGAGAAAATGCGCTTGTCCAGCAGGCTGTCGGGCACATTGCCAGTGATGATGCGCTGGGCCAGACCTTCGGCGATGGCCGTCTTGCCGACGCCAGGGGCGCCGATGAGGACCGGATTGTTCTTGGTCCGGCGGCTGAGGATCTGGATGACGCGGCTGATTTCCTTTTCCCTGCCGATGACCGGGTCGATTTTCCCCTGTTTGGCCCATTCATTAAGGTCGCGGCCGAACTGGGACAAGTCGCTGCCATTCTTGGACGGTACGGCATCGCCGCCTTCGACGGCCGGATCGTTCATAAGCTCGCTCAGGCGCTGGGAGACCAGGTCCGAGTCGATGTCCATATCTTCCAGGATCTGGACGGCCATGCCGCTCCCTTCTTCGAGGATGCCGGCCAGCATATGTTCTGTGCCGACATAGTTCTGTTCCAGCCGGTTGGCTTCACGGACGGCCAGTTCCATAGCCCGCTTCGTCCGCGGCGTCAGGCGCAGCTTCGTCGGCGAATCCTGGCCCCAGCCGACATGCTGTTCGATGGCACGGGTAACGTTTTCCGGCGTCAGGCCCAGCTGGTTGAGGAGCAGGCCGGCGATGCCGTCTGTATTGAGAACGAGACCGAGCAGGATATGTTCGGTCCCTACGTAATCATGGTGGAATTTCTGTGCCACTTCCTGCGCATACTGCAGGACGGCTTTAGCGTCATTGGTGAGACGATTGTTCATCATGGGAAATCACTTCCTCCGGTAAGCAATGAGTACTTGCTGCACGGCTTCAGCCCGCTGGTGTTCCAGCTCTTCCCCGTTCAGTTCGGTCCCGGCCTTGAGCTGCAGATAAGCCGGTTCGACGACGGTCATGATGGCTTCATAAGCCAGAGGGCCTTCGGGGATGACCCCCATGTCGATGCCGAAACGCAGGTCGCTGGCCAGGGCCAGGGATTCCTGGTCGGCCAGGAGCCATGCCCGGCTGAGGGTGCCGTAAGTACGCAGCCATTTATCTTTTAATGTATTTTCATTGTGGTCCCAGACCAGGCTGCGGCAATTCTGTTCTTCCTGGACAATCTGGGTGACGATTTTGCGCAGCTGGTCGAGGATATCTGTTTCGGTCACTCCCAGGGTAATCTGATTGGTGATCTGGAAGATGTTGCCGATACATTCATTGCGTTCGCCGTACATCCCGGATACGGTGAAGCCGAATTTAGTAATGCCCTGGACGATGCGGTTGAACCGCTTCATGAGGATCAGGGCCGGGACGTGGATGGTCACGCCGACGGTCAGGCCCGTACCGGTCAGGGACGGACTGGCCGTGAGGTAACCGAAATCGTCGCGGAAGGCGAAATCCAGGTGGCTTTCCAGGGCATCGTCGACCTGGGCCGCCTGGTCCCAGACGCGCTGGAGGTCGAAACCAGGTGCTGCCGTCTGGATGCAGAAATGGTCTTCTTCATTGATCATGATCGACACGGCCCCGTCTTCACGGAGCAGGAGGCCCCGGTGCTTGGGCTGTTCGATATGACTGGCCGAGGAAAAATGTTTCACTGCCAGCATTTCCCGTTCCAGCGGCGACAATTCGTCGAGGCCGATGAAGGTATAGCGCCCATGGCCCAAGGTATCGAGGGTACCAATCTGGCGTTTGCCCTCTTCGAGGACGGCGGCCAGTTCCGTATCCGACGCCTTATCGGGAAAGACGTATTTCTTCAGGTTCCGGTCCAGGCGGACGCGGCTGTCGATGACGATATCGTTGAAGTTTCCCGTGCCGTCCTGCCAGGGGCAGAGCGGCTGCTGGAGCATATCGTGGACCATGGCTTATTCCCCCTTTCCGCCATCCGGCAGCTGACGCTGGAGGGCGCGGATCTCATCGCGGACTTTCGCCGCTTCTTCATAGCGTTCTTCCTGGACCAGTTTCTGCAGGTGCTGGTGCAGGCGTTTGACGTGTGTCGCCGTCCGGAAGACGCCGGTACCGCGGTTGGGCACCTTGCCGACGTGCTTGCTGTGGCCGTGGATGCGGCGCAGGAGCGACGGAATTTCTTCCTTGAAGGCTTCGTAGCAGTCGGGGCAGCCGAACTTCCCGAGGCGGTTGAATTCGCTGTAGGTCATACCGCAGCTGGCACAGCGCGGTTCGTCGCCGCTGCGTCCCTGGTAGTCCGGGTAGGCCATCTTGCGGAAAAAGTCGTTATCAATGATATTCAAATCTCTGAAATTAGAAAAATTGGTCTGTTTCTTGGCACAGGCTGCACACAGGTGCAAATCCGTGCGCCGCCCGTTCTCGATCTTGACGATATGGACAACAGCCTCTCTTTTCTTACAGGCATCACATAACATAGCCCTCACGTCCTTTCTATCACTCAATGGAGATTGAGGTTCTTCAAAATGTCGCTGATGACCAGCAGGCGCGTCCCTTCATCGTCGATGCGGCGATAGATGGATTCAAAAGTCAAGTGTAGGATGACCGCTTCGTTGTTGGTCAGGCTGCGCCGCTTGAGGAGCTGGTACAGCAGGGCATCCAGGTCTTCCATGGAAATGCTGACGGCCGGCAGCCGTTCGTGCAGGAGGACCGGCGTGCGGTCCTGCTTCTTCGGCGTCAGCTTGATGATGCGGACGAATCCACCGGACCCGCGCCGCGATTCGACCAGATAGCCCTTGTCGTTGGAAAAACGCGTGCTCAGGACGTAGCTGATCTGGGACGGAGCGCATTGCAGTTCGTCGGCCAGCTCATTACGGCGCAATACAATGTCTGAATTGTCTTCTTCTAACAATTTATGTAAAATGAATTGTTCAATCTTATCCGCTAATACACTCATCATAATCACCCCGTAAAAATATATTTTCCTTTTTGACTTTCATACAACTCTATTATATTCGTCTTTTTGACTTTACGCAAGAGGCCTGTCCCCATTTCCCATCATATAGGCAATAGTCTCATTCGAAAAAAAGGCGCTGTTACATGAAAACAACGCCTTTTTGAGCTTTAAGTTTGCAGTTTGTAGTTTTTAGTGAGTGGTTTTCTACAAACTCCATGCTACAAACTATAAATTGAAAGGTACCTTGCATGATGGCAGAAATCTTCATGCGATAGTCCTACGACGAACGATGAACGGCACCCTGCCTGCGTCCTGTTGTACAAAGGCCCATAATAGTGTATGATATATGAACTATAATCATCAAATGTGAGGTGTTCCCATTGAAACGATTCGGCCCGGGTTCGGTCCGTTATTATTTTTACCATGAAAAGAAATTGCTGCTCATCGTCACGCTGAGCGGTATCTTATACAATGTCGGCATGATTGCCGGCCCCTGGTTCGACGGGCAGCTGGCCCAATACCTCTATGATATTTTCGGCGGTACCCGGACGGCAGCGGATATGTACGCCCTCTGTCTCTGTTACGCCCTGGTCATCCTCGGCGTCCAGGGCGCCCGCTATGTCAAGCGCCTGTACGTCCGGAAGTTCGCCAACAACATCAGCCTTTCCATGAAAGACCGGCTTTACCAGCACCTGGTCCAGACGCCGAAGCGGGACATGGAGCAGGCCGATACGGGTGCCTTGATGACCAAAGTCATTTCCGACATCGACACCTGCGTCGAAGGGATGCGCAAGTTCACGACGGAAATCTTCGATACCGGCGTCGTCATGGCGGCCTATGTGGTCATGCTCGTCTGGTACGACTGGCGCCTGACGCTGTGCGTCCTCGTCTTCCCGCCCATCGCCTATGCCCTGGCCAACAGCCTGCGCCGCCTGGTCGCCGTGACGGCGGCCCGCAGCAAAGAAAGCAGCGGCGCCCTGTCGGGCATGACCCTGGACCGCATCAGCAACGCCCTGACGTACCGCGTCTACGGCGAAGAAGCCATACAGGACCAGCGGTATGAAGGCTACCTGGCTGACTATGAAAAGAAGATAATCCTGGCCAATCTCTGGGAAAATACACTCCAGCCGATTTACAAAGTCATCGCCATGATCGGCACGATGCTGGTCATCTGGTTCGGCGGCCGCAACGTCCTGGGAACGGGTTGGGAAAGCTGGGATATCGCCGCTTTCTCGACGTACCTGGCCTGTTTCATCAAGCTGGCGACGAAATCATCCCATGCGGCAAAATTGTTCAACGCCATCCAGAAAGCCCAGGTTTCGTGGCAGCGCATCCAGCCCCATCTCCAGGCGGCAACGGAACTGCCCGATCCCGTACCGCCGGCAGCCCCGGCAGCCCTGACGGTCCGCCACCTGTCCTTCACCTATCCCGGCAGTGACGGCCCTATTTTCCAGGACCTCTCCTTCTCGGCCCGTCCCGGTACTATCATCGGCATCACCGGGCCTGTCGCCTGCGGCAAATCGACGCTGGGCCAGGCCTTCCTCTGTGAAAACCCGCACGGCGGCCAGATTTTCTTTGGCGCCAAGGAACTGGGCAACGGCCACACGGCGCCAGACGGCATCGTCGGCTACTGCGGCCACGACGCGGAACTCTTTGCGGCTACCGTCGAAGAGAACATCCGCCTCGGCCTGTCCGGTGACATCGCCCCGGTCCTGAAAAAGGTCTGCATGGATGAGGACTGCGCTACCTTTCCGATGGGGATAGAGACGCCCATCGGCGAAAGCGGCCAGCGCTTGTCCGGCGGCCAGCAGGCCCGTATCGCCCTGGCCCGGTCCCTGTTCCATCCGCGGCCGCTCCTCATCCTCGACGACCCTTTTGCCGCCGTCGACATGGCGACAGAACGGAAGATTTTCACCAGCCTGCGCCAGGATTACAGCGACCGCATCATCCTCCTCATCTCGCACCGCCTGAGCCTCTTCCCCAATCTGGACCAGGTCATCTGGCTCAACGGGGACGGGACCAGCGTCGTCGCCACGCACGAAGCTCTATATGCATCCTGTCCGGCCTACCGGAATCTCTATGACCTGCAGCATGCCCAGGGAGGTGCCCACCATGCGTAATATTTTCTGGCAGACCCTGAAAAAGAACGGCCTGCTCCTGGTGATCCTCATCGCAGCCATCATCGCGTCCATCGCCGTGGGCGTCACGCCGCCCCTCATCCTGCAATACATCGTCGACAGCCTGGTCAGCGGCTCGTTCAGCGCCTATCCCCTGCTGACGGCAGGCATCCTCTACTTTGCCCTCAATGCCGGCAGCGGCCTCGTCGATGCCCTCAAGGAGACGCTGATCACCGTCTTCGGCCAGAAAATCACCCACGGCCTGCGCTCAGCCATGTGCCAGCGCCTCGACGAATTGCCGGCGGCGTACTTCGTCAGCCATGAAGCCGGCGCTGTCACATCGCTCTTCGTCAACGACGTCGATACCCTGGAAAACCTCTTCGATTCCGGCGTCGTCAGCATGATTGCCGATGCCTTCACGATTCTCAGCATCCTCGTCGTCGTCTTCCACCTGAGTCTGGGCCTGGGCATATTGCTCTGTATCTGCCTGCCCCTCTTGTTTATCCTGACCCGCTATTTCCAGAAGCGCATGCTCCAGGCCCAGCGGGACAACCGCATCGCCGTAGGCCGGACGAACGAACTCATTCCGGAAACGGTCCATAATATCCGCACGATTCACACGTGCCAGCAGGAACGCTACCTGCGACAGCGCTATGGCCGGACGATCCGGGCCAGTTTCGACGCCATGGAACGGAGCAATTTCTGTGACTCCATCTATTCGCCGATCATCATCACCAGCTGCACGGTCATCATCTGCCTGATGATGGCCCTGTCCGTCAGCAGTCCGTCCCTGCAGGAAATCTTCGGCATGACCGTCGGCAGCGTCGTCGCCCTCATCGCCTATGTGCGCCGCATCTTCTCGCCCTTAGAAAGCATCGGCATGGAAATCCAGAACATCCAGTCTGCCGTCGCCGGTATCGGCCGCCTGAAGGACTTCTTTGCCGAACCCATCCAGGAACGAAAAGAACCGGAAGTCCCTGACGCAGCAGCGGCACCACTGGTCATCGACGATGCCGCCTTTGGCTATGGCCGGGAAAAAGATATTTTCCGCCACTTTTCGCTCACCGTCGCCGCCGGGGAAATGGTCACCATCACCGGCCGTACCGGCGCCGGCAAGAGCACCCTCTTCAAACTCATCCTCGGCCTCTACCAGCCCCGGGAAGGCCAGGTCCGCATCTTTGGCTGCGACCCGTCCCGGCTGGCCCCTGCTGTCCGGCGCCAGGTCTTCGGCTACGTCGAGCAGCAGTTCCACGCCATCAGCGGTACCGTCGCCGACCAAATCAGCCTCAAGGACCCGCGGGTCACAGCAGGCGCCATGGAAAAAGCCCTGCACCTCGTCGGTCTGTGGGATACGTGCTGTGCCCTGCCCCAGGGACTGGACACGCCCTTCCGGCCGGAACTCTTTTCCCGCGGCCAGAGCCAGCTCCTGTCCATCGCCCGGGCCGTCGTCATGAACCCGCAGATTCTCTTGTTCGATGAAATCACGGCCAATCTCGATTCCCTGACAGAAAGCCAGGTCCTGCAGGCCCTGCAGGCCGCCGCCAAAGACCGGACGGTCCTCTCCATCTCCCATCGCCTCTACGAAGCCCAGGGCGGCCGCCGCGTCGTCATCGGAGAAACAGAAGCGTAGGTCGTTCGTCGTTTGTCGCAATCCGCAGACCGCTGATTGCAAAAAAAAAAGAAAGCGCTGTCGCATGAAGACAGCGCTTTTTAAGTGGCTAGTGGCTAGTTGTTAGTGGTTAGCGGATGGGTTTAAATTTAAAGGTTTTCTCTGCAAACTACAAACTCTGTACTACAAACTATAAAGTAAACGGGGCCGCGCATGATGGTAGAAGCCTTCGTGCGACAGCCTCCCACGGATCACCATTCACTATTTCGCCGGTGCTTCGATAGGGTCGTAATCAGCCGGTTTGTCCGTAATGGATGCTTCGTCGATGGCCGACGGTACCGGGTCGAAGCCCTGGCGGAACAGGGCCTTGATGGCAGCGATGTACGGCGGGATGATGGTGTCCATGAGGAGATAGCGCTTGCGGAAAAGGTTGCGCTTCTGCGACTTGATTTCGCCGTATTTGCGCCGTCTTTCTTCGATAGGCAGGTGGTAATACCACGGTTCCTTGCCATCCGGTGCGGCTCCTTCGCCGATCCAGAATTCATTGAAATTGGTCTTCTTCGAGCGGTTGCCGCGCAGCATATGGCTGTTGGTATAGAAGCCTTCGTCCGTGATGACATATATGTCATGGATGCCCAAGGTCTGGACGAAGATGCGCATGAGATAGAGGATGAAATTCTTCGGCCGATAGCCAAAGAGCTTCTTGGTCAGGACCTTGGTCGTTTCCAGGCCGTGCTTTGAGCCCTGGATGGTGCCGATGTACACGGACGGCGTCCCGTCAACATTGTAATCGAAACGAAAATTGAAATGATAGATCATCTGGCCTTCATGATAGAGGTAGAGCGACAAGAAGCCTTCCTTGCGCTGGCCCGTATCGAAGATGAGCCGCGCTTCCAGGGGCAGCGATTCGTCCGGCGAAGTCCACAGGGTATAGCCGTTCCCCCAGTAGAGTTCGTGGATGACCTCGTCAGAAAAGAAAGTCCGCAAGATAGTGAAATGATGTTTCAAGGCATCGAGACGCTGGCGCATGGTCGAATTCTTGAACAAGAAGACGCGGGTCATGACTTCCTGGAAATCCGGGTCATGCTGCTCCAAGAAGCCCTTCATCGGTTCATAATGGTCAAAGAAATCGTAGAGCTCTTCAAATAAAGCCCGGTTGGACACGGCACGGGCAAAAAAAACGACAGCCCGCTTGTTTTCCTGGAAATTCCGGGGCCCGTATATAAGGCGCGATAAGTGCCAGAAATAGGAAATGCTGTGCATGGAATACCTCCTATCAAGTACAAAGCTAATAGTACTATTATACGGGCAAGACAAGCAGGCTGTCAATGTGGGATGCGTGGCCAGTGGCTAGCTTCTATCTAATCCAGCTTCCGCACGATATTCGCCGGGACATGGGACAAATCGCGGACGCCGGTGATCATCATGGCATCCATGAGCTGGCGTTTGAGCGTATCCAGGAGGAGTTTGACCCCTTCGGCCCCACCTCCGACAGCAGCGACGGCAGCCGGTCTGCCGATGAGGACGGCGTCGGCGCCGAGGGCCAGCATCTTGAGGATGTCTTCGCCGTGACGGATACCGCCATCGACGAAAATGGTGATCCGCCCTTTGACGGCTGCGGCGATATCAGGCAGGACATCGGCCGTACCGGCCATGCCGTCGAGGACGCGGCCGCCGTGGTTGCTGACGACGATGCCTTGGGCACCGGCTTCGGCACAGGAGACGGCTTCTTCGGCCGACATGACGCCTTTGACGATGAAGGGCAGTTTGATAGCCTGGACGACTTCGGCAATGTCACGGGCACTCTTGGCCCTACGGGCTGACCGAAAATCCGCATGTTAATCAGCGTCGCCGCATCGATGTCGCTGGCAACGGCAAAAGCGCCGGCTTCTTCGGCCTGATGGGCTTTCTCGATGATCTGGTCGTTGCTGCGGGGCTTGATAGTCGGGATGACGATGCCCGGCCGTTTCTTACAAGATGCAATGCCGGATGAATACATATACGGAGCACCGCTGTCACCGGTAAAGCACAGCGTACCCACATCCAGGGCTGCCTGAGTGACGGCTTCGTCATACTCTTGTTCTACTTCCGCCGGGTCGCCGTCTACCTGGGCATTGAGGACGATGCCGCCGACCGGCGCCAGGAGTACCGGCATACTGAGCCGTTTTCCCATAAGGGTCACAGCCGTATCCGGGTCGTCGACGCCAGACATGCTGCGCATGACCAGGCCGTATTCCTGGAGCGCTTCGACGTTACGCATGAAAGACCGTCCCGTGCGCAGGCCGCCGAAACCGGGAATCATGCCGACGCAGGCTTTGCCGTTGCACAGGGGACAGACATGGCAGCCTTTCATTTTTTCGCGTGCTTTGTTCCTTACTTCTTGTAAATCCATGATAATCACTTCCTAAATAAATATTTTATTGTCAGCCCGGCCCTGATAGGTCGTCTCTAACATCTTGACATGGGATAAAAAGGCAGGGTCGTCGAAATACTTGGCGCCATGCGGGCAGTTGCGCACGCAGCGCTGGCACTTGATGCAGATGCCATTGACGACGGACGGCTGGTCCGGGTCGATGGAGCCCATGGGACACTGGCGGGCGCAGAGGCCGCAGGATACGCATTTTTCCAGGTCTGTCTTGGGCTTGGCTTTGAGGAACTTGGCCGGCTGGCCGTCGACGCCTTTGGGGACGTAATACGGAGCCCTGGCATCACCATCGACGACGAGACGCGGTACCATGCCATCGGTCTGACGGATTTTCGATACGGCCATGTCCGTCAGGCGGACCATGAGGGCCAGGTCTTCCTTATCGGGCCGGTCAGGGGCCAGGACATCAGAAAAAGCATGGGTCCCGACGAAAGCCCCGGCTGCGACGGTACGGAAGCCGTTGCCGTCGAGTGTCGCACAGAGCTCGGCCAGGGAATTATCGAAAGACCGGTTGCCATAGGTCACGACAGCCAGGGCCAGGGCGCCCTTGCCGATGAGTTTTTCCTGATATGTCGGCAAAATCTTATTGGGCAGTTTCCCGGCATACGTTGAACCACCGACGATGACCAGGTCACCAGCTGAAAAAGTATGCACCATTTCCCGGTCCTTCGGCAGGTTCAGGGAAATAGCCCGGCACGGTACCTGGAAGAGCCGCGCCGCTTCGGAAGCACCTTGACAGACGATGCGCCTGGTATTCCCAGTGGGGCTGAAATAAACGGCATACACGTGTTGGATATGCATAAAGACCACCTCGATTATAAAAAATCCGGCCGCATCTTTTGCTTATATTATATACCAAACAGGCGCGAAAGTCATAGTTCGCGTCTGTTTTCTTTTTCCCTTTTGTGTTAGAATACAGTATGATTTTACTATAAAAACGAGGTGTCCTATGCAAAAGAAAATATATGCCGTACGGCGCGGCCGCACGACCGGTCTGTTCCTGTCCTGGGCAGACTGCAAAAAACAAGTGGACGGCTTCCCGGGAGCCCGCTTCAAGAGCTTCACCGATGCGACGGAAGCCTGGAAATGGCTCAATGGCGAAGAAACGACGGCGCCGAAAAGGACAGGAGCTCCTAAAAAGTCCCGCCAGACGGCAAAGACCGCGGCGCCGTCCCAGCCCTTGCGGCCTGACGAAGAACAGGATTTCGTCATCTATACCGATGGCTCATGCCTGCGCAACCCCGATGGCCCCGGTGGCTGGGCCGTCGTCGCCTGCAACGTCGCTACTGGCGAAGTGACGGAACTATGCGACGGCAATCCGTCGACGACGAACAACCGCATGGAGCTCCTGGCAGCCATCATGGCCCTGCGCTTTGCACCGGAAGGCACGAAAGTCGCCTTGTACACAGACAGCCAGTACCTCAAGAACGGCATCACCAAATGGGTCGCCGGCTGGAAGCGCCGGGGCTGGAAGAAAGCCGACGGCCAGCCCGTCCTCAACCAGGCTTACTGGGTCGAACTGGACAAGCTCTACGCCGCCCACGACGTCACCTTCCACTGGGTCAAAGGCCACGTCGGCGTCGAACTCAACGAGCGCTGCGACCAGCTGGCCAAAGCCCAGGCCGTAAAGTATAAATAAAAACGAATCACTAGCTATGAGTGGCTAGTGATTCGTTTTTACTGTAGGGGCGCCACGTGTGTCAAGAATAACATCGTTTACATTTTGTGCAAGGACATCCTTTACACTTTATGCAAGCACATCGTTTACAAATTTCTTCTTATTGAAGCTTTAATTTTCCTTCTAAACGAGGATCGTTGTGAATCAGATAAGCCCGTTTCATCAGGAATACTTGCTTATTTACGTCAATCTTCCYGATGATGAATTGCCTAAGTACACTGGTTAAAATG
>NZ_APHY01000051.1 GCF_000417505.1 Megasphaera sp. NM10 | reverse complement strand
AACAGCATCCGACCTTTCACCGTTGGGCGGAAAAACTGGCTTTTCAGTAACAGCGCCAAAGGAGCCAAAGCCAGTGCCATCGTCTACAGCCTGATTGAAACAGCCAAAGCCAACGGCTTGGACCCCGAACGGTATCTGAAATACCTTTTTGAAAAGCTGCCGAATACAGCAAACTTCAAAGATACCGAAACCTTGGATCAATACCTGCCTTGGGCAACAAAGCCCCAGGAAAAGTGCAAAGAATAAATAGAATCAAAGCCTTAGACTTATGAAAAAAGGATAGCATAAGTCTGGGGCTTTTTCTATACACTGATTTATTTTCCGCTTACCTAGCAAGGGCGCCCACGTGGGGCGCCCGTTCGGAATAATGGGGGTACCCATCATACATGACAAGCGATGTGGGACGAGGCGGCTTCCTATCCGACCAGGGTTCCCTGGGATAAGCAGGGAACCGGTTTTGAAGGAGCTCTGCGACGCGCAAAACCGTGTGAGTCGCTTATGCCGAATCTCGTGACCTGATGGAGTGAAAGTATGCGGTCAGACAGAGATACCCTGGATTCGGCAGGAGAGGTGGGACAACCGCTAGTGCTTTTTTTGTTGTTCGTTGTTAGTGGCTCGTGGCTTGTTTTTGCGGCCTTATGGCCGCATCGTAGGGGCCGTCCCAAAGGGCGGCCCGCCTGAAATGTGATGTACATGCCATACATGACGGGCTCGGACTCAGATGCCGCTGCGCGGCGACAGACTCAAACTGACAACGACGCTTCGGGAAACCCTCAGCTCGTAAAAACGCCCCGACCGGGGCCTGCGTAGGGGCCGTCCCAAAGGGCGGCCCGCCGCGAATAAATGGTGATATACATAACAGGTCCATGAGGCATGGTTTTACGAACTGCGACCGGCGGCCCGCGAATGGCGTTTTCTCCGAACAGCATTTCGCGGGATTCCCACAACGGGACGCCTAGCCACAGCTGTCTGTTTTGGCAGCCGTCCTGCGCCTCCTGCTGGTCGGCACCTGACGGGCCAAAAAGGCTTTCAGAACGTCGCCTACGAAAGCGGTCCGGTGGACCGCCTCGATTCGGCAGGAGAGGTGGGAAAATAGTGGCTAGTGGTTCGTGGCTCGTGGGACTGCTCACTGCTAGCTGCTAGTAGGGGCGCCCACGTGGGGCGCCCGTTCGGAATAATGGTATATCCCTCATACATGACAGGTGATGCAGGAAAACACGCACATATATCAGCATAGGTTATGCTCACATGGTCATAGCGGGCTTGCCACGTGCAAGCCCTTACGATATCGCATACAGGTCATGGCATTGACGGCGCATGTCCGGGTCCAGGGCTGAGAAGGGTTCATCCAGGAGCAGCAACTTCGGCTGCATGGCCATGGCCCGGCCCAGGGCGGTCCGCTGTTTCTGGCCGCCTGAGAGTTCCCCCGGATAGTGATGGCGGACGGCTGTCAGGCCCAGCGTGTCCAAGAGGGAGGCCAGCTGGTCCTTATCCAGGGGAGAACCGTGGAGCCTGCCTGGAAGGAGAATATTTTCTTCGACCGTCTTCCACGGGAAAAGGCCATAGTCCTGGAAGACGATGGCCAGGTCCGGCCTGGGAGCGGTCATTTTTTGGCCTGCAAAATAAATCTGCCTTCTGTCGGTGCCTGCAGGCCGGCGATGAGGCGCAGCAGTGTCGATTTCCCGCAGCCCGACGGCCCGGAGACGGTCAGGTGCTCTCCCTGGGCGAGGCTGAATGAGATGTGCTGGAGCACGGCCTGGATGCCCCTGCGGCTGTGATAGGCGAGGCCCACGTCGTCTAAGCGCAGCAGCGGTCCGGCCATAGGCTGATTACTGGACATGGGCGACCATTTCGTCATAGCTGTAGGCCTTGGGCAACAGGCCTTTTTCTACCATCCAGTTCATGATACGGCTGACTTCTTCTTCTGTCGGCAGGGCGTGGGCCGTATAAGACGGCGTACGGTACGAACCGGCGACGGCGGCCGGGATGTTGGCCTTCTTCATAGCCATGTCGCGATAGGCATCGGGCTGGCTGTCCAGTTTTTCGATCGCTTCATTGTAAGCGTCGAGGAAATGGGCTGCGTCGTCATGATGCTTTTCAATCATGTCCTGAGTCAGGACGACGACGGACTGGGAATAGTTCTTTTGGAGTTTCGTATCGTCGATGACGACGTGGGCTCCCTGCTGGACGGCATAGGCTGCCAGCGGGTCCGGCAGGATGGCGGCCTGGATATCTTTACCGGCCAGGACGGCTTCCGTGCGCAGGGCCAGGTTCGGCATCTGAACGGTGTGGACTTCGGCGGCCGGAATCCCCAGTTCCTGTTCATACTGGTTCATCAAATAGTCCATCATGGTATTTTCTGAAATGGCGACGGAGGCACCGGTCAGCTGCTGCGGCGTCGTAATGCTGCTGTTCGGCGACGATACGACGAGGAACCGGCCTTCCTGGGGGACGGCACCGAGAGCCATGGCGACGACGCGGACGTCTGTACCGGCTTTTTTCAGCAAGGCCGTGACGATCATGTCGGTCATCATGCCGTCCAGTTCACCGGCTTCCATGGCTTTTTGCTGGTCCGCAGCGGAGCTGAATTCAATGACCTGGACGTCGACACCGTGTTTGGCAAAGAGTTTTTCTGTTTCTGCCGTATAGAGGGGCAGGCTGTCGTCGATGCGCAGGACGCCGATTTTGTACGTCTTCTTGTCATTCGAGCCGGACGGGCTGCCCTGGCAGGCTGTCAGCATGAGGGCCGAGCAGGCCAGCACAGCGGCTAATACAAAACGTAATACACGATTCATGGGAAAGACCTCTTTTCATAGAATAAAAATGCATAAAAGTAACACGAAATATGTTATATACTCTTTATTATAGGTTATTATAGGAGAGTCATGATATAATTTCAACCGTTTTATGCTAAGATAGCAAATGGGATTAACTTTGATTGTCCAAGAGGCGTTATTCCTTTTGTATTTTGAATACATGACAGATATATGCAATATGTTTATTGTCTTTCGATTTTGAATGTGGTATAAATGTATATGTACATAAGAAAGGGGAGTTGATTCATATGGTAAAAAGTGTTGCCGCACCGCAGGCAAAAGGGAAGAGTGCTGAAGATAAGATTTTTGGTGCTAACAACCGTGCCGTAGCTTTGACCGAAAAATTGGGGGCAGATAAAGTTATTAATGGGACAGTCGGTTCCATGCTCGATGAAGATGGGAATCTCATCATGCTCGACGTCGTCCAGAAAGCCTATAAAGCCTTGACGCCGAAAGAAATTGTCGCCTATGCGCCGATCCAGGGCTATCCCGATTATTTGGAAGCTGCTATCGACCAGTGCTTCGGTGAATCCCGTCCGGAAGGCTACATCCGCGCCTGTGCTACGTCCGGCGGTTCCGGTGTCCTCCATCACGTCATTCACAACTATTCCGAATGGGGCGATGAAGTCCTGACCAGTGACTGGCATTGGGGGGCTTACGGTTCCATGTGCAACGATAATGGCCGCAAACTCCGTGAATTTGAACTGCTCACGCCCGATGGCCATTTCAATATGGAAAGCTTCAAAGCCAACGTCAGCGACATGGTTGCCAAACAGTACAACACGGTTATCATCATGAATTCGCCGGCCAACAACCCGACGGGTTACGGCCTCTCCGATTCGGAATGGGACGAAGTCCTGGCCTTCTTGAAAGATGTCGTCAAAGGCAAGGATAAGAACATCATCTTCGTCTCCGACGTCGCTTATCTCGACTACAGCGGCGAAAAACATGAATGCCGCAAATTCTTCAAGAAATTCGGCAACATGCCGGACAACGTCCTCATCGTCGTCGCCTACACCTGCAGTAAAGGCTTCACCATGTATGGCCAGCGTATGGGCGCCATGATCTGCGTCACGCCGAACAAGGATATTGCCGATGAATTCGTCGCCATCAATCAGTATACCAGCCGCGCTACCTGGTCGAACTCCAACAGCGCTGCCATGAAGGTCATGGCCAATATCTGCAAGGACCCGGCCAAAGTCGCTGAACTCGATGCGGAACGGGCTAAATATTTCCACCTCATCCAGGAACGGGCTGACTTGTTCATGAAAGAAGCCGATGAATGTGGCTTGAAATATTTGCGTTACATTTCGGGCTTCTTCATCACAATCCCTATGGAAGGGTCCCAGAAAGTCTGCGATGAACTGGAAAAAGAAAATATCTTCCTCGTTCCCTTGGGCAAAGGTATCCGCCTGGCTGTCTGCTCTGTTTCCAAGAAGAAGATCCACGGCCTGGCTGCCAAGATTAAAGCGACCTTGGATGCCGTCGGCGCTAAACAGTAAGTCCGTATCGGAAAGGGAGGCTTCCTATGTTCCAGACAATCGGTGTCTGCGGGACAGGCAATATGGGCCGGGCCATCGTCAAAGGCCTGGTAGCTGCCCATGCCATTGCTGCAGACCATATCTATCTTTATAATATCCACAAGGAAAAGGCCGAAGCCCTGGCCAAAGAAACGGGAGCTGTCGTCGTCGACACGCCGGAAGAACTGGCACGCCAGTCCCAGGGCCTGATCATGGCCGTCAAGCCGAACCTCATGGAATTGGCACTGGAAGCCGTCCGGGAATCCCTTCCGGCCGATAGCGTCCTCATTTCCATCGCCGCCGGCATCTCTTTGGAAAAGCTGGCCTTTTACACCGGTCCGGAAACGAAAATCGTCCGGGTCATGCCCAATACGCCGGCCATGGTCGGCGAAGGCATGGCCTCCGTATCGCCCAATGTCAACGTGACTGAAGCCGAAACGGCCGATGTCGTCGCCATCTTTTCCAGCTTTGGCAAAGCCGTCGTGACCGATGAAAAGCTCATCGACGCCGTCTGTGGCCTGAGCGGCAGCGGTCCGGCTTACGTCTATATGTTCATCGAAGCCCTGGCCGACGGCGCTGTCCGCGAAGGGATGCCCCGCCAGATGGCCTATACCTTTGCGGCCCAGACCGTATTGGGAGCAGCCAAGATGGTCCTGGAAACAGGCCGCCATCCCGGTGCCCTGAAAGATGACGTCTGCTCGCCAGGCGGCACGACTATCGAAGCCGTCCGGACCCTGGAAGAAAGCAGCTTCCGCGCTGCCACCATGAACGCCGTCATCGCGTCGGCAGAAAAGAATAAGAGTTTATAGTTTGTAGTATGGAGTTTGTAGAAGAGGGCTTTAAATTAAAAAAACATTTACTAAAAACTACAAACTGCAAACTTAATACTCAAAAAGAGGCTGTCCTAATGTGACAGTCTCTTTTTTTGCACGGTTATGCGATTTATACATAAAACGTTAAATTACATAAAATCATTTATAAAATGATAAATGATTATTTACGGCTTATAAACTCCACATTTTAGTGTAGTAATATGCAAAATAGTAAACATTGGTGTTCGCTATATCGAAAATAGGTATACGCTCATGTCTAAATGTAATTTACAAATATGACATTGAGGTATATAATAACAGTATAGAGCTTGTATCCGGATGCAATCTAAGTGAGAAATGGCGTTATTCGTGGTTCGTTCATGAATAAGCCCCCGCCTGTTAGAGGCGTGAAAAGTATTTTATTATGAAAGGGTGGTATGTAATGGTTATATTGGCCTTGCTCCCAATCCTATTCCTAATCGTAGCATTGGGGTTCTTGAAGATGGCCGGTTGGAAAGCGTGCCCAATCGCGGCTATCATCGCATTTGTTGTCGCTGTATTCTGTTATAATATGTCAGTTCCCATTGCCATTTCGGCAGCCCTCGAAGGCGTAGCCCTGGCATGCTGGCCGATCTTGCTGGTCATCATCATGGCCCTGTTCGCTTACAAATTGACTGTAGCCACAGGCAGCCTGGAAGTCATCAAACAGATGCTGACCACTGTCAGTGAAGATAAACGTGTCGTATTCCTGCTCATCGCTTGGGGCTTCGGGACGTTCATGGAAGGCATGGCAGGTTTTGGTACTGCTGTTGCTATCCCGGCTGCTATGCTGGTTGCCCTCGGGTATCCGCCGATCAAGACCATCGTCGCCTGCTTGATTTCCAACGCCGTAGCACCGTCCTTCGGGTCCATCGGTATCCCGACGACGACCATGGCTGCTGTCACCGGTTTGGATGCCGGCGTCCTGGCTACGAAAGTCTCGATTGTATCCTTTATTCCTGACCTCATCACTCCGTTCCTGATCGTCATCTGCATCGGCGGCGGTATCAAAGCCATCAAAGGCGTCGGTATCGTAACCCTGCTCTCCGGCCTGGCCCTGGCTATTCCGGAACTGTTCATTTCCATGACTATCGGCGCTGAACTGCCGGTCATGGTTTCGTCCATCATCATCATGGCTGTCATCGTCCTCTATTCCCGCGCTTGCAAGACGACAAGCAATCCGGAATACAAGTTCGATATTGACACGACAAATCAGAAAGCTGTTTCCTTCGGTGAAGGCGTCAAAGCAGCTATGATCTTCATCCTTATCTTCGTATTCCTCGTCGGTACGTCGAAACTGTTCCCGTTCATCAACGGTCCGCTGGCTTCGATTAAAACGACTGTTCCTATCTATGCCGGCCCGGGTGCCAAACCTTATACCTTCACATGGATCGCTGTTCCTGGCGTCATGATCTTCATCGCCACTATCCTCGGCGGCATCTATCAGGGTGCTTCCATCGGTAAGATCGCTCAGGTCTTCAAAGATAACTTCGTCGGCCTGCGCTTCACGTACCTGACCATCATCGCCGTCGTCGTCGTCGCTAAGATTATGACCTACTCCGGCATGACCAAGGAAATCGCTGATGCCCTCGTATTTGCAACAGGCAATGCATATCCTATCGTTGCTCCGTTCGTCGGCGGTCTTGGCGCATTCATTACCGGGTCCTGCACGAACGCCAACGTCCTCTTCGGGCCGTTGCAGACATCCGTTGCATCCAGCCTGGGCATGAGCCAGCCGTGGCTTGCAGGTGCCAGCTCCCTCGGTGGTTGTATCGGCAAGATGCTTTCGCCGCAGAGTATCGCTCTTGGCGTCGGCGCTGTCGGTGCCGTTGCTGATGGCAAGGAAGGCGAAATCATGCGCGGTACTGTTGGTTACTGCCTGTTCCTGCTCATCATTGCAGGTATCATTACCATCATCGCTCCGAGCGTCGTTCCCTTCTTAGTCAACTAAGCGAATAGAAAACGCCATATAGCAGAGATGCATAAAAAGGTATGCTACATATCCATGTAGCATACCTTTTTCTATAATAAACAATGTGATATAATCGGATGTGAAATGTTCTATATGCGAAACATTTCCTTACGGGAATAATACTGTATTACCAAGATGCATATATAAAAAATAAGAAAAAATAAATACTATTTAAAATTTTACGTTTTGTTTTAGATTATTTAAAAATCGACAGTTCTTATGATAAGTTGTCATAGAACACGATGAATCAATCGAAAAATGATATGCGTAAAATGTGCAAATGTAATTTACATGCATGAGGAAGTAGAGTATAATAATACCTGTAAGAGATAAACGGAAGGTAAAAGAAATACATTAGTTTATACTTCCGTTATATTCGGTCTTAAATCCGGTCCTCATGACTGGATGCAGAAATAAGTGTTAGGCTTATAATTTAAACTATTTGGAGGTATGTATTATGGCAAAAGGTAAAGTTTCCCCGGAGTTGATTGAACAGTTCAAACAGATCGTCGGCGAAAAGTATGTTTATACGGACAAAGATAAACTCGAACCGTATTCCCATGACGAAGTAACGGACCCCCATTATATGAAAGAACCGCAGGTCGTTGTTCTTCCGGCTACTACTGAAGAAGTTTCCAAAGTCGTTAAGCTCTGCTATGAAAACGATACGGTAATGGTTCCTCGTGCAGCTGGTACGGGCTTGGCAGCTGGTGCTGTTGCTACTTTCGGCGGCGTCATCATCTCCATTGAACGTATGAACAAAATCCTCGAAATCGATAAAGACAACATGGTTTGTGTTTCCGAAGCTGGCGTTACGACGTCTGTCCTCCAGGATGCAGTCCAGAAGGAAGGCCTCTTCTACGGCGGCGACCCCTGCAGTGGGGACTCCTGCTTCATCGGCGGTAACGTTGCAACCAACGCTGGCGGCAACCGCGCTGTTAAATATGGCGTAACTCGTGACCAGGTCATGGGCATGGAAGTCGTTACTCCGACTGGCGAAGTCGTAACTCTCGGCGGTAAATTCCGTAAGAACGCTACAGGCTACATGCTGATGCACCTCTTCATCGGTTCTGAAGGTACCCTCGGTATCATCACCAAAGTTTACCTCAAATTGGTTGCTCTTCCGAAATATCAGCAGGACCTCCTGGTTGTATTCGACAACCTCGACGATGCTATCGCTTTGACACCGAAAGTCATGAACGCTGGTATCACTCCGGTCTGCGTAGAATTCATGGATAACGCTTCCATCAAACAGGTCGAAGTATTCCTCGACGAAAAACTGCCGAAATCTGAAAATGGTAACTACATTATCATCCAGATCGCTGGCGACAACGAAGACGTCCTCATGGATCAGTGCGAAAAAATCGTTGAACTCGCTGAAGACAACAAGGCTATCGACTCCCTGGTTGCTGACCCGGCTGTTATTTGGAAATCCCGTAAAGCATACCTCGAAGCTGACCGCGCTCGCAGCTTAGTCTTCTCCATGGAAGATATCGTCGTTCCGATGACGGAAATCCCGGGTGCTGTACAGCAGATTTCCCGCCTCGGCGAAAAATACAATGTTGCTATGCACTGCGCTGGCCACTGCGGCGACGGCAACGTCCATATCGATATCTTGAAAGATGACCGTACTCAGGAAGAATGGGAAGAAATGCTTCCGAAGATCCAGGGCGAAATCTACGCTCTCGTCTACAAACTCGGCGGCCGTCTCTCCGGTGAACACGGCATTGGCTACAAACGTGAAGCACTTCTTGAAAAATACACCGACCCGGTTGAACTCAAGATGATGAAAGCTGTCAAGAAAGCACTGGATCCGAAGAACATCATGAATCCGGGCAAAGTTGTCAGCATCAACGACGAAGTCCCTGTCGAAGAATAATTCACAGTTACATACTAAAGGAAAAGGGCAAGGCGCAAGGCTTTGCCCTTTCTTCCTTTTTTACATCCAAAAACATATTGTTTATGCAACTACAGGCTATTCACAAACATATATATAGCCATGAACTAAGAAAGGATGTGCAGTTATGCATACATTTAGCTTGCCCTTTGGCAAAGAAAAAATCAAATTCGAACTGCCGGAAGAACAGGTCGCCGGCGTCCTCGTCTCCCACGCCCATGAATACAAGGCGCCGAAATCGGAAGCGGAACTCGTCGCCGATGCCCTGGCCAACCCGATTGGCAGCCCGAAATTAAGCGAATTGGCAAAGGGGAAGAAGAACTGCGTCATTATTTCCAGTGACCATACCCGCCCGGTACCGAGCCACATCATCATGCCCCAGCTCCTGGCAGAACTGCGCAAGGGGAACCCGGATATCGACATTACCATCCTCATCGCTACGGGCATGCACCGGGCTACGACTAAGGAAGAATTAATTGCCAAGTATGGCAAAGAAATTGCGGAACATGAAAAATTCGTCATCCATGTCAGCCGCAACGACGAAGACATGGTCAGCGTTGGTACTTTGCCCTCTGGTGGTGACTGCCGTATCAACAAAGTAGCCGCTAATGCGGACTTGCTCATTTCCGAAGGCTTCATCGAACCGCATTTCTTCGCCGGCATGTCGGGTGGCCGTAAATCCGTCCTGCCTGGTATTGCCAGCAAGGTCACGGTCCTGGCCAACCACTGCTCGGAATTCATCAACAGCCCCAACGCCCGCACGGGTATCCTCCAGGGCAATCCCATCCATGAAGATATGCTCTATGCGGCTAAAGCGGCTAAATTAGCCTTCATCTGCAACGTCGTCATCGATGCGGACAAGAAAGTCATCGCTGCCTTTGCCGGCGACCGCGAAAAAGCTCACTATGCCGGCGCTGACTTTGAAATGAAACTGGCTGGCGTCAAACCCGTCCCGGCTGACATCGTCATCACCACCAACGGCGGCTATCCCCTGGACCAGAACATTTACCAGTCCGTCAAAGGCATGACCGCTGCCGAAGCGACCTGCAAAGAAGGCGGCGTCATCATCGACGTATCGTCCTGCTCTGACGGTCATGGCGGCGAAGATTTCTACAACAACCTGAAGAATGCCGAATCCATCCAGAAAGCCATGGACGAAATCCTGGCCCGCGGCCGCAACGAAACGGTCTTCGACCAGTGGGAAGCCCAGATCCTCATGCGTATGCTCCTGAAATTCACCATCATCATGGTCACTGAAGCCCCGCAGCAGATGGTCGAAGACATGCACATGAAATACGCTGCCTCCATCGACGACGCCCTGGCTATGGCCAAAGACGTCCTGGCGAAAAAAGGCATTACCGACCCGAAAATCACCGTCATCCCCGATGGCGTATCGGTCATCGTGAAATAAGAACCATTTGTCGCTCGTAATATGGTGTTTGTAGGGGCTCGCACGTGGCGAGCCCGCCGGGGATATGCGAGATACTTGTAAACTTGATTTGTGTGAGCGGGCGTCCCACGTGGACGCCCCTACAGAAAAAGGCGCTGTCTTCATGGGACAGCGCCTTTTTCTTGCTATCCCACTGTAATTATCATATAATGGGGGGAGATGTAAATTTGTCTTAACGTATAAGGGGGACTTACCTTGGAAGGGTTAGAATCGACGCTTGTCTTTGATATCACTATGATTTTGCAGGTCGTGCTCATCGACTTGGCCTTAGGCGGCGATAATTCCATCGTCATCGGCATGGCCGCCAAGAATCTGCCTAAGCATTTGCAGAAGCGGGCTATTTTATATGGTACGGCCGGGGCCATCTGTATGCGTTTCATCATGGCCTTTATCGTGTCCTGGCTCTTCCAGATTCCCTTCTTGAAGACCGTCGGAGCCATCCTGCTGGTCCTCATCGGCATCAAGCTCATCGGCGCCGACGACCAGGAAGAAGACGTCCACGTCGAAGCCAAGGACTCGCTCTGGGCGGCTGTGCGGACCATCATCATGGCCGACGCCCTCATGAGCCTCGATAACGTCCTGGGCATCGTCGGCGTCACCAATAACCATTGGGGCCTGCTCATGTTCGGCATGCTCATTTCCGTGCCGATCATCGTCTTTGGCAGCACCATCGTCGTCAAAGTCATGAACCGCTTTCCCATCCTCATCTACATCGGGGGCGCCATCCTCGGCTGGGCTTCGGGCGGCATGATGGCGACAGACCATTACCTGGCTCAATACGTCAGCCTGGCGGCCAATAATCCGACGGAACTGAAAATCATCCTGCTGGTCGTTACCATTGCCGGCGGATTCATTTGGAAGCGGATCCATAAAAATAAAGAAGTTGTCGCCTGACACGAGAAAAAAAGCTTGACTTTTTCTTCCAGTATGGTATTATATACAAGTCAGGTAACGGGGCGTAGCGCAGTTTGGTAGCGCGCTTGGTTCGGGACTAAGAGGTCGCAGGTTCAAATCCTGTCGCCCCGACCATATTTTTACACATTGGATGTCGATCCCGAGGGCATCAAATAACTGCATAATCAAACAATGTGTAAGCCATGGAGAGCTGTCCGAGTGGCTGAAGGAGCATGATTGGAAATCATGTATAGGGCGAACGCTCTATCGTGGGTTCAAATCCCACGCTCTCCGCCAGAATGTAAAAAGGGGATGTCGCATATGCGGCATCCCCTTTTTGAGCATTAAGTTTGCAGCTTATAGTTTTTAGTGAATGATTTTAAATTTAAAGCCATTTTCTGCAAACTACAAACTCTGTACTACAAATGCTGTTTTTCAAGGAGGTCTTATGATGGAAAAGGTAAGAGAATTGGCGGCACAGTACCAGCAGGCCGGGAATAATTGTGCTGAAACGGTGGTCAAGGTCTGCAATGATTGTCTGGATTTGAAGCTGCCGCCGGAAACGCTGCGCATGGTGTCCGTCCTCGGCGGCGGGGTGGCCGGTTCGGGCTGTCTTTGCGGGGCTTTGAACGGGGCCTGTCTGGTCCTGGGCTGTCTCGTCGGCCGCACGACGCCGGAGGAAAAGACGAAGGCCGAAGTCAATCAGCCTGTGCGGGAATTCCAGAAAATCTGGCTCGACCGCTTTCATGCGACGTGCTGCCGCGTCCTCAAGAGTCCGGCCAACGGCGGTCCCGTATCGTGCGGCGACCTCATGGCCGATACGTCGGCCATGCTCATCGATTTCATCCGGGAAAAGAAGCTGGCCTGATGGGGTGATTGAATTTTTTCCTTGACTTTTTTCGTGGATATGGTATTATGTATGAGTCGGGTCAACGGGGCGTAGCGCAGTTTGGTAGCGCGCTTGGTTCGGGACTAAGAGGTCGCAGGTTCAAATCCTGTCGCCCCGACCATACTTTACATATCGGCATTTATCCCGAAGATGTCAGGAAAGATATGTAAGACGCGGAGAGCTGTCCGAGCGGCTGAAGGAGCATGATTGGAAATCATGTATAGGGCGAACGCTCTATCGTGGGTTCAAATCCCACGCTCTCCGCCACACAGGACTTTTAGAGGGACTGTCGCATGAGGCTTAGGTCACGTGCGCAGCCCCTTTTTATTTATAGTTTGTAGTACGGAGTTTGTAGTTTGTAGAAGTGGCTTTAAATTTTTTACCATTTGCTGAAAACTAAAAACTACAAACTTAAAACTCAAAAAAAAGAGGCTGTCTTAATGCGACAGCCTCTTTTTTTGTATCCATCCTATTCATGCGTGCTGTTTTGTGCTACAATTAAAAACTATATAAGCAGCACCTCTGTAGTAGGGGCTTGCACGTGGCAAGCCCGCTCCAGGATATGAGTGATTTTCCCGTTTAGGGAGAGTGCCGCCCAGTATCCAGCAGGTCGCCCGCGTGGCGACCCCTACGGTGCAAAAAGGGATATTTTTTGTTACAATTTAAAACTATATAAGAAGAGGGAAAGAGGGGTTTACGATGAGTGCAATTAAAACGGAACTGGCAGCTTTTATCGCTGCCCATACGAGTGAGGATTTTGTCATGACGCCGATTACCATGCGCGAAGCGTCGCTGCATACGGCATGGGAACAAGAGCTGCCGAAAGTGCCGATGGCATCGGTCGTCGATACGGTATTGGATGGCTGTGAGGTCTACGACGTGCCGGTCCGCATCTATATTCCCGATACGAGCCGGCCCCTGCCGGTCCTGATCTACTATCATGGCGGCGGTTTTGCCATCGACACGGTCGCCGTCTATGACCCGGTCTGCCGCCGCATTGCCCAGGCAACGCAGCATATCGTCATTTCTCCGGAATATCGCCTGGCTCCGGAAAATCCTTATCCTGCGGCCTATGAAGATGCCCTGGCCGTAGCCCGGAAGGCCCTGCCTGCGCTCGATGCCTTGCAGATCCCCTACCAGGCGGACCTGACCTTGTGCGGTGACAGCGCCGGCGGCTGCATGGCAGCTTATACGAGCCAGGCCCTGCAGCATGATGCATCCCTTCCGCTGACTCATCAGATCCTGGTCTATCCCTGCCTGGATATGACCCACTCCTTCCCGTCGGTCCAGGAGAACTGCAATACCCAGACGGGCTTTACGCCGGCCAAGATGACCTGGTATTTCAACCAGTGTTTCCGTCCCGGTGACGACCGCCGGGATGCCTCGCCCCTCTTTGGCGAATTGTCGGCAGATATGCCGGCGACGCTGGTCTTGACGACGCAGTTCTGCCCCTTCCGCGACGAAGGCCGCGATTACGTGCGCCGCCTGGCTGAAAAGGGCGTGCGGGCCGAAACGTATAATTACGGCAACATGGTCCATTCGTACCTCAACTTTGAAAAAATATGCTACGACGAAATCTGCGACACCTACCGGCGCATGGCCGATTTTTTGCAAGACTGAGGGAAATGGCTTATACTAGAAGCATGTACTTACGCTAAGTAAAGGATGTGTATTTTATGAAGAAATGCCAACAATGCGGGGCGCCCTTGCAGGATGACGACCGCTTTTGTCAGGCCTGCGGCGCTGAACAGCTGCCGGAAGGGGAGCCGAAGAAACGCATTTGTCCGGAATGTGGCAAATGGGTGAGCGTCGATGGGAAATTCTGCCCATTCTGCGGTGCCGAACTGCCGAAAATGGATGATGACGAACCGGTCATCGACGAAGCGACGGGAACGGAAACCTTTGTCCATAAGCACCGGGAACCGGTCCGGGACGAAGAGCCGCAGCGGCCGCCGCAGCCGATGGAACGACCGGTCATGACGGGCCGGCCGACGCCGCCGCCTTTTCAGGAAAAGCCTTTTTACGTGCGCTATCAGAAGGCCATCATCGCCGGTATCGTCGTCCTCGTCCTGGCTCTGGCCGCTGCCGTGGCTTTTCACTTCTATGGCAGCCGCAGCAGCGGGGACTATGTGAAGGATGCCGTTTCCCTGTCGCAGCAGCTGGCGTCGGAAAATGAATCTGCCACCAGTACGGCCAAGCGCCTGAGCCAGAAGAGCAAAGGCGACGATGTCGATTCCCTGGTCAAGGATTTGGGCAAGAGCCGCAAGAACGTCGAAAAGATGGCCAAGAATTATCAGCCCAAGACCATTCCCGACCAGTATGCCGCCGATGACAAGGCTATCCGCGAAGTCATGCGCGACCAGATGGCCATGTATGACACGGCCATGACGATTGCTGAAAATCCGTCAGACGACGCTATCAGCGAAAAATTGGATGACCTGCGCGACGAAGTCCAGAAGGCCAAGAAGACGGCGCGGACCATCAAGGTCCCCGGTGCCGATTTCACAGCTGCCGTCGATGGCGACGACCTGGTCAGCTACCTGGAAAAATACGTCAGCGTCCAGACCAAGCCCGATGAAAAGCCGCAGCCTGAAGCCAAGGCCAATCCGGATAAGCAGATCCTGGCGTCCTATGCCAGCAGCAAGGACTTGTTCAACGACGATATCGGCAAATTGGCCGGCGACATCAACGCCTACTTGAATGACCACACGGACTTCAAGGGCAATCGCGAATTCACCAGCCGGGCCAATACGCTCTACGTCCAGATTTCCAAGACCCGCAGCCAGCTGGACAACGATACGTCCATCGACAATACGGCCATGAAATATAAGCTCGATGCCCTCTTCCAGGCCGAACAGGACCGCGTCCGCGGCCTCTACGACGGCGTCAGCGCCAGCCAGCGCGGACAGGACTACCGCCCAGGCTTCCAGCGGGGCCAGGCCGCATCGAACCGCTACGATAAACTCAACGACGAATGGAATAGTTTGTAATGTTCGTGGCCCCTACGGCTGAATGGTGAATCACCCATATCCCGGGGCGGGCGCCCCGCGTGGTCGCCCCTACAGAAAAGCTTTAAATTTAAAGCCATCTGCTAACCCCTAAAAAGGAGCTGTCGCATTGCGACAGCTCCTTTTTCACACTCATTTCTTCACTTTTTTCATGGACAGGCCGATGCGGCCGCGGGCGGCGTCGACGCTGATGATTTCGGCTTCGACGATGTCGCCGGCGTGGACGACGTCCGTCGGATGGCGGAAGGGATGCCGGCTCAGCTGGGAGCGGTGGACCAGTCCCGGCGTCTTGAGGCCAAAGTCGACGAAGGCGCCGAAGTCGACGACGTTCTGGACCGTGCCGCGGACGACGGAGCCAATCTGCAGGTCTGACAGGGACAGGACGTGGCGGCGCGTCAGCGGTTTCGGGAAGTCGCTGCGGACGTCGCGGCCGGGCTTGCGCAGTTCTTCCAGGATGTCTTTGATCGTCGGCTCACCGGCGCGAGAGAGGCGGCCAGTTTGGGAGCGGCGTTCATCTGGATCTTATCGCGCAGGATGGCTAATTTTTCCGGGTCCTTGAGCTCGTCATGGCTCAGGCCGTAGTGGCCGGCTATCTTTTCGGCCAGGCCGTATGATTCGGGATGGACCGACGTGTTGTCCAGGGGCTCCGTCCCGTCCTTGATGCGCAGGAAACCGGCGCACTGGGTGAACGTCGCCGGGCCCAGGCGGGGGACGTTGAGCAGGTCCTGCCGGTTCTGGAAGGGGCCGTTCTCGTTGCGGTAGGCGACGATATTGCCTGCCGTCGCCGCCGTCAGGCCGGCGATGTGCTGCAAGAGGGCCGGCGATGCCGTGTTGAGGTCGACGCCGACGTAGTTGACGACAGACGTGACGACCTGGTCCAGGGCGGCCGACAGGGCTTTCTGGTTGACATCGTGCTGATACTGTCCGACGCCGATGGCCCGCGGGTCGATCTTGACCGATTCGGCCAGAGGGTCCTGGATGCGGCGGGCGATGGAAACGGCGCCGCGGATGGTGACGTCCAGGTCCGGCAGTTCCTCCCGGGCCAGGTCCGATGCGGAATAGACGGACGCGCCGGCTTCGTTGGCGATGACGTAGCGGCATTTCAGGTGATAGGCTTCGATGAGATGGGATACGAATTGTTCCGTTTCATACGAGGCCGTCCCGTTGCCGATGGAAATGAGGGTGACGCCGTGGCGGCGTATCATGTTGGCCAGGCTGACGGCACTCTGGTGTTTCTGCTGTTCCGAGTGGGTCAGGTAGTACGTGCCGTAGTCGAGGACCTGTCCCGTCGCGCTGATGACGGCGGCCTTGCAGCCCGTCCGGAAGCCCGGGTCCAAGCCCAGGATGATCTGGCCGGCAAAGGGCGGCTGCAACAGGACGTGGCGGAGATTTTCCGCAAAGACGTCGATGGCCTGCTTTTCGGCCTGCGCCGTCAGTTCGTTGCGGATTTCCCGTTCCATCTGCGGCGAAATGAGGCGCTTGTAACTGTCGGCGGCGGCGTCGCGCAGGATCTGATCATACGGCGACGGCCTGGTGATGACCAGCTGGCAGAGCATGGCGATGTGGCGGTCTGCCGGCTCCTTCAAGGTGACTTTCAGTTTCTTTTCGTTTTCGCCGCGGTTGATGGCCAGGATGCGGTAGCTCGGGATGCGGGCGATGCGTTCGCTGAAATCGGCGTAGGTCAGCATGGGGCCGGCTTGGTCTTCTTCGACTTGCAGGCTGCAGGTCAGGCGGGCCTGCTGCCACAGTTCGCGGCGCAGGATGCGGCGGAAATCGGCCCGTTCCGAAAAGCGTTCGGCCAGGATATTGGCAGCGCCCTGGATGGCGTCTTCGACGGAAGGCACCTCGTCGGTGAGGTAGGCCTGAGCGGCTTTTTCCGGCGCCGGGCCGTTGGCTTTTTGCGACAGGAACAGGTCGGCCAGGGGTTCCAGGCCGGCTTCGCGGGCCATGGAGGCTTTCGTCCGTTTCTTGGGTTTATAGGGCAGGTAGAGGTCTTCGACGTCCTGGAGCTGCCGGGCCGCTTCCAGGCTCCGTGCCAGGTCGTCGTTCCAGCAGCCCTGGTCCATGATGGACTGGCGGACCGTTTCTTTGCGGCTGGCCAGGGCCTGTTCGTATTCATATTGCTCCTGGATGCAGCGCAGCTGTACTTCGTCGAGGCTCCCCGTCGCTTCTTTCCGGTATCGGGCGATAAAGGGAAGTGTATTGCCCTGTGCAAAGAGGGAAAGGGCAGATTGGACTTGCGCCGGGCGGATACCCAGAGTCCTGGCGATTTCAGCGATCATCGTTTCCTCTGTCATGATTACCTTCCTTCCTAACAAAATAGTTAATATTACTTATTGTATAAGAAGAATTTCGCGTAAAACATTGAAATTTTTCTTAATAACCGTTACAATATAATACAGGATACTCTCCAGTATTCTATATGATTCAAAGCTAGAATAAAACTAGAATATCTTATTATACCACAGTTTTCCAAGAAAGGGGGATAAAAATGGAAATTGCTGAAGTTTTGCGAAAAAACGGCTATAAAGTCACACCGCAGCGCCTGGCTGTGTACGAAGCCATTAACCACAATCCGACGCATCCCAATGCCGAGGCGATTTATAAGATATTGCAGCCCAATTATCCGTCCATGAGTCTGGCCACGGTCTATAAGACCATGGAAATCTTTGCCAAAATCGGCGTAGTCCAGGTATTGCAATGTGCCGAAGATGCCCATCGTTATGATTATAATACGACGCCTCATGCCCATATCCGTTGTGAAAAGTGCAACCGCGTCATCGATATCGACATGGACCAGGAGGGGCTGCGTAAGGCCGCTGCCGAACAGAGCGGCTTCGTCGTCAATGGCGTCAGTATTTCGTTTGTCGGGATTTGCCCGGAATGTCGGGAAAAATCGTAAGTATTTGATTTTCATATAGTCTAAGGATAGGGGCTGCTGCATGAGGCCGGACGGGCTTTGTGCGGCAGCCTTTTTTTTGTTATCCGTCGCGCAGGAGGAAAAAATATGTTGCATATTGGATGTCATTTATCGGTTTCACAAGGATTTTTGCACATGGGTGGCGAAGCTTTATCTATAGGGGCAGATACGTTCCAGTTCTTCTCCCGCAATCCCCGCGGCAGCGGCGTCCGCAAACTGGACGTCGACGATATACAGGCCCTGAACCAGCTCATGGCAGCCCATCACTTCGCGCCCATCCTGGCCCATGCGCCGTATACCCTGAACGGCTGCTCGAAGACGGCCAAGACGCGGGATTTCGCCCGCCAGGCCATGGCCGACGACCTGCGCCGTCTGGAATACGTCGACAACTGCCGCTATAATTTCCATCCCGGCAGCCATGTCGGACAGGGCGCTGAAACGGGTATCGCCCTCATTGCCGACATGCTCAACACCTGTATGTTCCCCGGCCAGAAGACGACGGTCCTCCTGGAAACCATGGCCGGCAAGGGGACGGAAGTGGGCCGGACCTTTGAAGAACTGGCGGCCATCATCGACAAAGCGGCCATGAACGATAAAATCGGCGTCTGCCTCGATACGTGCCACGTCTTTGACGGCGGCTACGATATCGTCCACCATCTGGACGACGTATTGACGACTTTTGATAAGGTCATCGGCCTGGACCGGTTGAAAGCCGTCCACGTGAACGATAGCAAGAACGAGCTGGCCAGCCACAAGGACAGGCATGAAAAAATCGGCCAGGGCCACATCGGCCTCGAAGCCTTCCGGGCCATCGTCAATCATCCGGCCCTGCGGGACCTGCCCTTTTATCTGGAAACACCCAACGATATGGCAGGCTATGCCAGGGAAATCGCCCTGCTGCGGTCGCTGCAGCAGTAGCTTGGTAAGGAGGTATTCTATGCGTATCTTACATACAGCCGACTGGCATTTAGGAAAATTATTCTATGGGAACTATCTGACCGAAGACCAGGCCTACGTCCTGGAGCAGCAGCTCCTGCCCATGATACGGGACGAGGGCATCGACGCCGTCGTCCTGGCTGGCGACGTCTATGACCGCAGCCTGCCGCCGGCCGAAGCGGTGGAACTTTTCGACGACGTGGCCACGCGGATCACGGCGGATTTGCACGTCCCCTTCCTGGTCATCAGCGGCAACCACGACAGCCCGGCCCGCCTGTCCTTTGCCAGCCGCCTCCTGGCGCCGCAGGGCCTCTATATGGCCGGTGAACTGGAGCGCCTCACGGGCCCGGTCATCCTGGAAGATGAGGCCGGCTCGGTCGCCTTCCTGACCGTTCCCTATGCCGAACCGGCCGTCGTCCGCCAGTGCCTCAGCCAGGACGAGGTCCGCAGCCACCAGCAGGCCATGGAGGCCCTCCTCGGCTGGCAGGGCAGCCAGGTCACGGACGGCGTGCGCACGGTCTGCGTCGCCCATGCCTTCGTCGCCGGCGGCGTAGCCAGTGATTCGGAACGGCCCTTGTCCATCGGCGGGACGGACCAGGTGACGAGCGGCCTCTTTGCGCCGTTCAGCTATACGGCCCTGGGCCATCTCCACGGGCCGCAGAAAGTCACGAGCGATACCATCCGCTATGCCGGCAGCCTGCTCAAATACTCGTTCGGCGAAGCGCGCCAGCATAAAGGCGCCGTCATCGCCGACATCGGGCCCGACGGGAAAGTGGACCTGGCCTTCCGGGATTTCGTGCCGCGCCACGACGTGCGCATCGTCAGCGGAACCTTCGAGGCCATCATGGCGGCCGATGACGACAGGCCGGACGACTTCATCCTGGCCCGCCTCGACGACAGCCAGCCCATCCTCGACGGCATGGCCCGCCTGCGGCGCAAATACCCCAATGCCATGGCGATGGAAATGCCCAACCGCAATACCCGGGCCGCAGGACAGCGCGATTTCGACGTACAGCAGGTGACGGAACAGGAACTGTTCACCAGCTTCGCCCAGGCCATGCGGCCCGACCAGCCCCTGACCGAAGCCGAGCAGGACTGCGTCCGCACCTTGTGGGATGAATTAGAAAAGGGAGGCAGCCTGTTATGATTCCGATTTACTTAGAAATGACGGCCTTTGGCCCCTATGCCGGTCAGGAAATCGTCGACTTCCGCGAACTGGGCGACCACAAACTCTTCCTCATCTATGGGCCGACGGGTTCCGGCAAGACGACCATCCTCGATGCCATGTGCTATGCCCTCTACGGCAGTACCAGCGGCGACAGCCGCACTGGCGCCCACATGCGCAGCGAATACGCGCCGCCTCAGGAAGCGACGGCCGTGTCCTTCCGCTTTGCCATCGGCCGGAAATACTACCGCATCGACCGCAGCCCGGAACAGGAAATCGCCAAGAAGCGCGGCACAGGCCTGAAGAAAGCCGCGGCCCACGCGGCCTTATATGAAACGGACGAAGACGGGGCCCAGGAACAGCTTGTCGCCGCCAAGAACGTGACGGCTGCCGTCGAAAGGCTGCTGGGCTTCCAGGCCGACCAGTTCCGCCAGGTCGTCCTCCTGCCGCAGGGCGACTTCCGCAAGCTCCTCCTGGCCGGTTCCAGTGAACGCCAGCAGATCATGCAGACCCTCTTCCATACCCAGCGCTACGCGCGGCTCCAGGAACTGGCCAAAGCCCGCCACGACGCCCTGGCCAGCCAGTATGAGCAGGTACGCCAGCGGCGGGAACAGTGCCTGGCCGACCTGGGCATCGCCAGCGAAGAAGAGCTGCCGGATAAAGAGAAGGCCTGGCAGGATAAAAGCGCCGCCGTCGATGCACAGTGGCGCGAGGCCGAAGGCCGGCGCAAGACCTGTCAGGCCGCCTTCCAGGCCGCCCAGACCTTGGAAAATCACTGGCTCCTGCGGGACCAGAAGCGCCGGGAAGCGGCGCAGCTCCAGGACCAGGCCGGCCGGTTCCAGGAAAAACGGGATACCATCGCCATCCTGCGCCAGGCTGAAATCCTGGCCGAACCGTGCCGTCACCTCGACGACCTGGAAAAAGAGGGTAAAGAGGCTCATAAGGCCGCTGAAAAGGCGCGCAGACTGGCCAAGAAGGCTGAGAAGGATCTGGCTGAAGCCCAGCGGCAGCTGGCGGTCCTTTCGGCCCGTGAGAGCGGTTATAAGGCAGCCTGCGAAGAACGGGTCCAGCTGACAGGCCTGCAGGAAAAAGCCGGCTCCTACCGGGACTGCTGCCTGGAAGAAAGCCGATGCCGCAAGGTGGCAGCCGAAGCCGAAAAGCACTGGAACCAGGTGCGGCAGAAAAAAGAAGCAGAAAAACAGGCCCTCGACAAGGCCCGGGAAGCCGTCGCCGGCCTGGCCGAACAGGCCGTAGCGGCGGAACAGGCCAAAGCCCGCTGGCAGGCCCTGAGCGACCGGCTTCAGCGCGAAGGCCAGGCCGCTTCCCTGGAAGAGCAGCTGAAAGAGGCCGGGAAACAATGGCAGCACAGTCAGAACTTCCTGGAAAAAGCCGCCGCCAAGGCAAGGGACGAACGCGTAGCCTATGAAAGTGTCCGGGCCCTGTTCCTCCAGGCCCAGGCCGCCGTCCTGGCGTCGGAACTGGAAGAAGGGAAACCCTGCCCGGTCTGCGGCTCGGCGGCCCATCCCATGCCGGCCGTGCGCCCGGATTCCCTGCCGGAACGGCGCGACGTCGAACAGCACCAGAAACGGGCCGACGCCAGCGAAGCCAAGCGCCAGCAGTGGGAAGTGACGGCCAAAGCCGATGAGACCCGCCATCAGGCTTTGAAAGAGCAGTACGACGCCCTGCGCCGCCAGTACCCCCAGGACGGGACCCTGGCCGACTGGCAGGACAAGGCCGAACAGGCCCGGAAAGCCATGGAAGACCTGCAGAAGCAGTTACAGGCCGGTGAAGCCCTCAAAAAGGCCGTCGCCGCCGGCCAGGCCCGGCTGAGCCGCTGGGAAAAGGACGAAGAAGCGGCCCGGACGGCAGCCGAACAGGCGCGGACCCTTGCGGCCAAGGCGGCCGAAACGAAGGCCCGCCTGGAAGCGGACCTGCCCGAAGCCTATCGTGACTTGAAGGCCCTGCAGCAGCGCCTGGATGCCTTGGGCAAGGCCATTGCAGCCTACGAAAAGGACTTGCAGCAGTACCGCGACGCCGTCGTCGCCGGCGAACGCCAGGCTGCCAAGCAGCAGCAGGAAGCGCAGAACTGGCAGCACCAGGTCGAAGTGCTGCGGGACCGCTTCAGCCAGGGTGTCCAGGCCCTGCGGGACCGCGTCGTGGCAGCCGGTTTCGAGAGCGTCAAGGCCTGCCGGGCCATGCAGGCTGCAGTCGGCCAGATCCCGGAACTGGAAGCGGCCGTCCGCCAGTACGACACCCAGGTCCAGCAAGTACAGGGCCAGCTGGACCAGGAAGAAAAGGCTATCGGCAGCCAGCCCCGGCCCGACGTGGCAGCAGCCCGCACGGCGTTAACTGAAGCCGAAAAAGCCAGCCAGGCCTTAGTCGAAGAAAAGGGAAGCCTGACCGCGCAGTATCAGCGCTGGCAGCAGAGCAAAGCCGCCCTGGCCGCCCTGCAGCAGGAAGGCCGGGACCTGACGGAAGAGTATAAGACCGTCGGCGCCGTCTATGAACTCATCGCCGGCAAGCAGACGGGCATCAATTTTGAACGCTACGTCCTCGGTGCCCTCCTCGACGAAGTCCTGGCCGCCGCCAACGGCCGCCTGCAGGGCATGAGCCGCCAGCGCTACAGCCTGCAGCGCTCCCGTTCGTGGGACGACAAGCGGGTCAAACAAATCGGCCTGGACATCGAAGTCTACGACAACTACACGGGCTATGCCCGGCCGGCCAACACCCTGTCCGGCGGCGAAACCTTCCTGGCGTCCCTCTCCCTGGCCCTGGGCCTGGCCGACGTCGTCCAGGCGTATTCCGGCGGCATCCACCTGGATACGATGTTCATCGACGAAGGCTTCGGCACCCTTGACGGGGAAACCCTGGATTATGCCCTGAAGACCCTGGCGTCCCTGCGCAGCGGCGGCCGCCTGGTCGGCATCATCTCCCACGTACCGGAACTGAAGGAACGCATCGACGCCCGCCTGGCCGTCCACAAGACCGACCGGGGCAGTACGTCGTCCTTTGAGTTTGCCTGAGGACCGTGATTAGTATATAATACGATTATAACGAATTGAGAGGGGGAGCAACGTGTCTATTCAAAAAGTACGCGACTATTTTGCCCGGTGGGGGATGGAAGACCGGGTCATGGAACTCGACCAGTCCAGTGCGACTGTCGAAGAAGCGGCGGCCGCCCTTCATACGGAAGGCCGGCGCATTGCCAAGTCCATGTCTTTCCTCATCGGCGACCATCCGATTCTGGTCCTTTTTGCCGGTGATGCCCGCGTGGACAACCATAAGTTCAAAGAACGGTTCCACAAGAAGGCGACCATGATCAAGGCCGGCGACGTGGAACGGCTCATCGGCCATCCGTCGA
>NZ_APHY01000050.1 GCF_000417505.1 Megasphaera sp. NM10 | reverse complement strand
GGGACCAAAATGCTGCTTCAGGACGTCCTGTACGTCTTCCGCGCTCTTGATGTCGTAGTTGTTGAGGATTTGCTGAGCAATCTGCTCGCCTGGGGTAGTTGGTGGAGTTTTACACTTTGCCATTCTGTTACCGTCCTTATCTTTGTTTACCCCAGTATGGGGCATAAAGTAGATTCATGCAATACCGATTTACACAAACTATTTTACACTCCCGGGGCATAAACCATAACACATGAGTAAACCATTATCTGGCATCATAACAGTGTTATTATTATAATTCCAACCAACAACCAATGGTTCAAAATGTTCTTCATTGTCAGTACCACGTACCCAGAAATCCGATTTAAATGTTTCTCCTGGTTCTATCGTAGGGCGGGGACCTCTTGAGTCTACTTCATACCCGATGCCGCCTAGATGATTTAATACTGCTTGTACCCGATCCAAAGGAACTAAGGCAGTATATATCCGCTTTTCCCCTTCATACCCATTGTAAGGTTTAGATGTTACTTCACCTATAACAACATATTTTTCTGTTGATTTTATATAAGGTTGATTTAAATGAGCTAAACAGCCGGGCAACCAATTAGTATCCAATAAAATCACTCCCATATCCCGTCTTCATTTGTTAATAGAACATTATTTTTTCTTTCTGAAATATTCCTTAAAAGCTTCTTGAATCGAAACTCCCTTTTCTACGGAATTTTTCTTTATCGAATTGTAAATATTGATATCCTTTCCATCAAATTCAAGATCTACCCTTCTGGTTTCATTTCCGGCAACATGCTCATAATTTTCGGGGTTTGCATAGTAGCAATGTCTACACATATCAATATCTTTTATGGTCCAATTTTTGCAATGCTCACATGCCCAGCTTTTCGCCCTATTTGCGCTGGGAGATAGTAACATGAAATATGATGTATCCATCATATCTTCCGGATCACCACCTATTTCAAAAGGCACTCTATGATCAGGTCGATGAAGGACTTTTTATAGTTCCGGATGACCTTCGGATTCAAACAATACACGAAGGTGTGGAACGGAGCCAGGACGTCACAGGAGGATAAGTAGTTGGCAATGTGGATTCCATAAAAGGAAGTCGATTCCAACGCGATAATTAATCTGGAAAGGTCCGAACGGGATGGGAGAGCGATCGCCAATCGTTGGGCCAGTTCCACGGCGCCGGGCTGATTATTGGCTACTTTGAAGCGTTGTAATGGTTTCTGAGATTCAAAATCCAGGAGTACTACAACATGGCTGCGGGAGCCAATGTCAACCCCAACAAAAAGAGTAGAAAGAAGATCCGCCTTCTTCAAACAAAACACCACCTTTCCGGCTAAGGATAGAAGGGTGAACAGGGATTATCCTGATCTTAATGGCTGACTGCACCTCGCGAATGAGCATTCACCCGTGAGAATCAACGTTGCTGGATCCATTCTCGCCCGGGGACGCAATATCTGTGTAAGCAGTATGTGACAACTAAGGCAGGCGTCAAGCTTTTTGAGCAGTCACCGTACGGGAAATTTCTACTGTGCAAGCATAGGACACATCCGGCGTTTTTAACTGATAGGTTTTTAAAAGACTGCGCAGAACTCGTGTATCAAATACCGCATAGTGAGCCACAATAATTCTTCCTGCAATGCGTGGTCGAATTTCTTCCCACAGAACATCAAAATGCGGCTTTTGCTCCACCTGCTCCGGCGTAATGCCATGGATCCGGATATTATCGGGAGAAAATACCATAAAGGGAGGCTTAATAAGAGTGTATGCTTCGTCCGTACAAATATCATCGTGCATAGTAACAGCCGCCAAAGAGCAGGCGCTGTTGGCATATTTATTGGCGGTTTCAAAATCAATAGCGGTAAAATCAAGCATGGCAATTATCCTTTCTTGTAACCCTTACATCATACGTATATATTATACCATAGACACTGCCTTCTCTGTATGAAAACAAAAAAAAGGTTGCTCCATAAGGACACATCATAGATAATAGAGATAGCATAATCAGGAGGTTATTTATGAAAAAAATCACCAAACGGCAGCTTGACATTGGGTCTTATGTCATTTCCTATGAATTGGAACGAAAAGCCGTAAAAAATATTAATCTGCGAATTCGCAGCAATGAAACGATTTACGTATCAGCCAATCCTCATATTCCACAAAACCGCATTGACGCTTTTCTAATAGATCAAAGAAATTTTATCCTGCGTTCCCTAAAACAAATCCGTCACTATGGCCAGGCCCATCGTCAATGCGTGCTTGTCGATGGTTCCGCACTCTGTATTGCCGGCAAAACAGTTACCTTAGCAGTTTTTCCTGGCAAACCAAGCCGTATGTGGATTAAAAATGATATATTGTACATGACAGCACCTGCTGATGACAGTACCAGCGGACTGCGCTTATACCGCCGTTTTCTTGCTGCCGAAGCAGCAATACTCTTTCCGCAGAGCTTGCAGCGTATGCACAGACTCATTGCTCCATATGGAGTATCTATGCCGGCATTTCATCAGCGCATTATGAAATCCCGTTGGGGCTCCTGTATGCCATATAAACAGAGTCTGACATTAAACACATATTTAGCCGTTATGCCAGAGACCTGCATTGATCAAGTAGTCCTCCACGAGCTTTGCCATCTTATTCATCCAAATCATTCCACTTCGTTTTATGCACTTTTAACACATCTTATGCCGGATTGGAAAACACGCCGGCAGTCCATGGAGCACTACATCTCTTATTGCATTTAAATATACAACGGCTCCGAAGGTACATGCGAGTATCTCGGAGCCGTTTTTGTCCATAATATAGGAATTCTTTCATTATTTCGGTTCGATATGAATAGTCGGGTCACACGGACCATACTGATGATGCAGGGAAATTTCCACGGCATCAGAAATAGCGTGAGCCTGATATACTGGCAGTTTTCTATCCACTTCCAGATGAAAATCCATGACCGTCGTTTCGCCAACGATACGTGTACGCAGATGATGATATCCCATCACGCCGGGATTATCCAGAATAATTCGCCCAATGCGCCGTTCTTCAATTTCACTTAAAGACGCGTCCGTCAATTCATCATAACTCTGGCGGCACATTTTATAGCCCACACGAAGAATCCCGCCGGCAACCATACAGGCAATCATCGGATCAACCCATGTCCAGCCCGTAATCTGAATCAGTGCAACGCCGATCATGACCGCCGCGGAAGTCCATACGTCAGCACGCAGGTGCATGCCATCTGCCTTCAAGGCTTCCGATTTGGTTTGTTTGCCGACACTGTACAAGCGCTGGGATACGACAGCGTTAATCAGACTGGAAACGGCCATGATACCGATTGCCAGATAGAGATTCTCCTGCGGCTCCTGCGGCGTCAAAAATTTACTGATAGCCTCATAAAAAATTAAGAAAGCCGCAACAATAATAAGCAATGATTCGAATGCCGCCGATACATTTTCTACCTTGCCATGCCCGTAATCATGATCGGCATCCGGCGGTGCTGCAGCCTTTTTTACTGCAAGGCATGCGATAACCGAGGCCAACAAATCCACCCCGGAGTGAATCCCTTCAGATATAATACTGACTGTTCCGGTAGAAATCCCAACCGCCAGCTTGCCGGCAACCAGAAGGCCGTTGCTGATAACAGATAACCGTGCCGTACGATGTTTTAGTTGATTTTCATTCTGTGACATACTTATCGCTCCTTATATCATATTGAAATGATTGAACTTTCCACGATAAAACCACAGGACATGGCGTTACAGCAAGAAACTATAACAAAAAAATAACCTGTGGAACCGTAGTATATATGAGACCCACAAGTTATTCTAACCTGTTGCTTGCGCCCGGCTGAAAATCAGCCTGTTCATTACCTATATATTATCATTTATATTCTCACTTGTAAATATATTGAGAATATAAATAAGTCATGCTATTTATTCGTACTTGTAGTATAAAAAAAACTACAGCTCGCCTGTCGGCCTTTTTTCCAACAGCACCGGCTTTCCTTTCTGAAAGGTGAGTACAAAAACATTCTTTATCGCATCATGATTAGTATCCAGGCTTATTTTACCCGTTACTCCCTCAAAATCAATAGTTTTTCCTAATTCTACCGCAACACTTCGAGGATCACCGGACTTACTTCTTTTGATAGCTTCGGCAGTCATCATAAGAGAATCATATCCCAAAGCTGCATAGCTATCCGGCCATTCTCCATATTTTCCGTAATATGCTTCTGCAAATTTCTCCGATAATTGGGTGTGTCAAGAGTTTTGTGTAAATCGATTCAATAAGCAACATCGTATTGCTGCATAAGCTGAGACATCCTGTCGTCCATGAGCAGCTGGTTCCGGACCATCGCCCAGTTTGCGACGTGACGACCCTTCCATTTTTTATAGAGCTCTTGGATGCGTAGGTAGAAAATCTTGAAGACTGCACTSMTCGTTGGGGAAAGCGA
>NZ_APHY01000049.1 GCF_000417505.1 Megasphaera sp. NM10 | reverse complement strand
TCAGTGTACTTTAGGCAATTCATCATCGGGAAGATTGACGTAAATAAGCAAGTATTCCTGATGAAACGGGCTTATCTGATTCACAACGATCCTCGTTTAGAAGGAAAATTAAAGCTTCAATAAGAAGAAATTTGTAAACGATGTGCTTGCATAAAGTGTAAAGGATGTCCTTGCACAAAATGTAAACGATGTTATTCTTGACAACGTGCGAGCCCCTACAAACGTCTTACAGCGAGCACCTACAAATGCCCTCCAGGCACCTCTCTTATCAGGAAAGGCCAGTTACGAACCACTAGCCACGAATAATCTCGCTCCAGGCGTTGGCGATGTCGGCGAATTCCTGGAGAGACAGTGTTTCCCCGCGGCGTTTGCCGTCGATGCCTGTTTTTTCCAGGACCTGGGCGATTTGTTCCTTGCTCATGCCCGTGTTTTTCAAGGCGTTGGAAAAGGTCTTGCGGCGCTGCTGGAAGGCCGCTTTGACGACCTGGAAGAAGCGCTTTTCGTCGATTAAATCGACAGGCAGCTGCTGGCGGACGTCCATGGCGACGACGGCCGACGTGACTTCCGGTGCCGGCATGAAGCATTTCGGCGAGATTTCAAAGAGCATCTGCGGCTGCGTATAGTACTGGACCGACACCGACAGAGCCCCGTAAATCTTATGGCCCGGTTCGGCTACCATGCGTTCGGCCACTTCCTTCTGGACCATGACGACGATGCGCTTGATGGGTAGCTTCTGTTCCAGGAGCTTCATGATGATCGGCGTCGTGATATAGTAGGGCAGATTGGCACAGACCGTAAAGGGCTGGTGATTCATGACTTCTTCAATGTCGATGCGCAGGATGTCGCCGTGGACGACGCGCACGTTGTCATAGTGTTCCAAGGTCTTGTCGAGGACGGGCAACAGATGGTCGTCCAGTTCGACAGCCGTGACGGCTGCGCCCGTTTCGGCCAGGGCCTGGGTCAGGGTGCCGATGCCCGGCCCGATTTCCAGGACCGGATCGCCCTCCCCGATTTCGGCAGCGTCGGCAATGTCGTCGACGACGGCGTGACGGATGAGAAAATTCTGGCCCAGTTTCTTATTCATGCGCAGGCCAAAGCGTTTGACGACGTAGCGGACGACGTCGGGATTGGACAAGTCGACTTCTTTCATTTATTTCACCTCGTGGATCTGACGGAGGGCATCATCCCATTCGTCACGGGTGACGCCGTAATGGTTCAAGCGTTTCAAAAACTGTTTGGCATTGCCATAGCCGATACCCAGGATGGCGCCGACTTCGGCCCGGCGGTCGGCCGCATCAGGCGTCCCGTTGAGGCCAGCAGCGGAAATGTCCTGCATGGTAAAGGTCGCCTGCGGTTCATACGTCGCACAGCGGACTTTGGACAAGGCCAGGCGGATGGCTTCCGGCGAGGCCTGTTCGACGCCCAGGTCGTTGTTGGCAATGGCATCTTTCCTGGGGATAAAGGCGTGTTTGGCATTAGGGAAGCGGTCGGTCAGGAACTTGCGGATCTGTTCGCCGGCCCGGTCGGGGTCGGTCAGGATGATGATGCCCCGCTTTTCATAAGCACAGCGGATCTGTTCCAGCGTGTGAGGCTTCAAATTGAAACCATCTGTCGTAATCATATCGACGTCGATGTGACTGGCCCGGATGCGGGCGACATCGGACCGGCCTTCGACGACGAGGACTTCCTTAATCATGAGCGGCTCCTTCCCGGTGTTCGGCAATGTACTGGGCTGCGCTGAGGATGGCCAGGACATTGTGTTCAAAGACGATGCCGCCTTGGAGATAAATCATGTACGGGTCGCGGATCGGGCCGTCGGCCGACAATTCGATAGACGAACCCTGAACGAAATCACCGGCGGCCATGATGATCTTATCGGCATAGCCCGGCATATCGTCGGGAATGGGTGTGACGTGGGCGTCGACAGGCGAGAAGGACTGGATACCCTGGCAGAAGAGACACATGTTCTGTTCGTTTTCCAGGTAAATGGTCTGGATCAGGTCGACGCGCGGGTCCTGGACGGCCGGCGAGACCTTGAAGCCCATCTTTTCAAAGACAGCCGCTGCAAAGACGGCCCCTTTGATAGCCTGAGCCGTAACGTGCGGTGCCATGAAGAAGCCCTGGAAAAAGAGGCGGTAGCCGGCTGCATAGGAACCGAGTTCGTCGCCCAGGCCCGGAGCCGTCAGGTAGTCGGCTGCGGCGTGGACCAGTTCTTCCTTGCCGGCAATATAGCCGCCTGTGGGAGCAATGCCGCCGCCGGGATTCTTTATGAGCGACCCGGCGATGATGTCGGCACCGGCTTCAATCGGTTCTTCTTCAGCAGCAAATTCGCCATAACAGTTGTCGACGAAGCAAATCGTCTTGGGGCTGACCTTCTTGACGACGGAAATAATAGAACGGATATCATCAATCGTCAAGGATGCCCGCGTGCTGTAACCGCGGGAACGCTGGATGAGGACCAGTTTCGGCTGCTTTTCGGCGACGGCCGCTTCAATGCCGGCCAAATCATAGGCGTTGTCCTTCAAGGGGACTTCCTCATAGCGGACGCCCTTTTCCTTCAAAGAGTGCGGCGTTTCATGGGCATAGCCGATGACGCCCTGCATCGTGTCATAAGGCGCCCCGACGAGGCTCATCATGAGATCGCCGGTCTGCAACAGGGCCAGCAGGACCGTCGCCAGCGCATGGGTCCCCGATACGAAGTGGGGCCGGACAATGGCCTTTTCGGCCTTGAAGACGCGGGCAAAGACTTCATCGAGCTTTTCCCGGCCCATGTCGCTGTAGCCATAGCCCGACGTACCGGCAAACTGGTACGAAGAAATCTGGGCTTCCTTATAAGCGGCCAGGACTTTCGCCGTATTATGGAGACAAATCGTATCAATGCGTTCAAACTGGTCCGCACATTCGGCCAGCGCTTCTTTTCGTAATGTTTCTAAATCCAAAGACAATGTCATGATTCCTTTCTATAATGAATGTATAAGTTAGTGGCTAGTGGTTAGTGAATAGTAGTTAGGTGTTAGGGGCTAGTGGCTCTCCTCATAGGAGAGCTGTCAGCTCTGCTGACTGAGAGGTTCTTCCAGACAATGAGACGCTATACCGTTCAGGACCTTTTTTCATTTCGGGCCGCCCTCCGGGACGGCCCCTACGGAGATTGCTTTTTTCCTTACAGTCCGCTGTTTCGCAGGTCGCAGGTCGCTGAAGGAAACCTCTCCGCCTTACGGCACCTCCCTATCAGGGGAGGCTTTCGGCTCTCCTCATAGGAGAGCTGTCAGCTGCGGGCCGCCCTCTGGGACGGCCCCTACGGAGGTTGCTTTTCTACTTGCCGCCTGCGCCTTCCCGTCATGGGAAAGGCACATCCCCCAGCACAGCCTGTATCAATGCTTCTTCTCCATCGTACTGGTCCTTGTCGTACCAGTGGATATAGGGCATGCGTTTGAACCACGTGAGCTGGCGTTTGGCAAAGCGCCGCGTCCGGGTCTTGATGCGGGCTGCGGCGTCATCGAGGGGCATCTGTCCCTGGAGATACAGGGCCAGTTCCTGATAGCCGATGGCCTTCATGGACTGACAGCCCGGCGGGATGCCCTTGTCCAGCAGGTACCGCACTTCATCAACCCAGCCGGCGGCAATCATGGCGTCGACGCGCTCTTCAATGCGCCGGTACAAGACATCCCGCGGCAGGCGCAGACCGATGACGTAAGCGTCATAGACTACATCCCGAGCCTTGCCGGCCCGGACGAAAGATTTTCCTTCGCCCTGCTCGATGGCGCTGACCAGGCGGGTCAGGCGGTGCGTGTTGGAAAACAGCTCGTGCCAGTCCGGCGGCTGCCAGTCCGTTTCTGTCTCGATATAGGCCTTCAGTTCCTCTTGACTGAGAGCGTCGATCCGCGCCTGGGCCGCTTCCTTGTCGGCTTCGGTCATGCGGGCCGTCTGGAAATCATAGCCTTCCAGGAGGGACTGGACGTATAGGCCCGTACCGCCGACGAGAATGGGTATCTTCCCCTTTCCGTTGACTTCGGCAATGGCCTTTCCCGCCATATCACAGAAGCGGGCTGCCGAATAGGGTTCGTCGGGCTCAGCAATATCGATGAGATAATGGTGATAGCGGGCCAGTTCGTCCGCCGTCGGCTTGGCCGTACCGATATCCATATGGCGGTAAATCTGGTAGGCGTCGCCGGAAATGAGGTCGGTCCCGTAGTGTTCGGCCAGGGCAAAACTGAGGGCCGTCTTGCCGACCGCCGTCGGACCGATGATGGCAATTACTTTTTCCATGAATCACACTCCAATACGGCATAGCCAATGCGGCTGTATTTGCCGCCATATAAGGCAACATCCGGGAAATCGCGGCAGAGCTGGCGGAAATCCCGTTCTTTGATGACCACCCGGCGCCGGGCTTTCTGCAGCGCCCGTTCGATGAGGTCCCGCGTCAGACCGCCGTGTTCCATGATGGCCCGGACGGGCTGGAACTGGCAGCTCGCCTCGACAGGCCGCTGGAACATGGGGTCGAAATAGAGGACGTCGTACACAGGCCCGTCATCGGATAAGAGATAATCGCGATAGTCGCCACAGCGCAGGGAAATCCGGCGCAGCGCCGCCGTGACGTCGTCTTTCTTATGGACAAAGTGGGAAAAGCCCCAGGCCGTAACGGCTTCCAGCAAAGGCGATACTTCCAGGGCATCGACGCGGGAGCCAGCCGGCAGACCGAAAGAGGCGACGGCCGCATCGGCGCCAAAACCACAGGTACAATCGAGGACGGAAATGGGCGGCTGTGCCGCTGCAGGCCGCAGGTCGTACTCCTTCACCCCCATCAGGCTTCCAGGAGATGGTCGCGCTGGCCTTTCCGCAGGTTCTGGATGCGCAGTTCAGCCATGTTGAGGCTGAAGAAATGGCTGCCTTCCGGGCGGTCTATCTGAGGCCCCCGTGAGGAATAGACGAGGAAATCCTCGCCGTATTCATCCATCAAATCCTGTATGGTCCGCTTTCCCCGCGGCACATAGGCAAAGCCCTGGCTTTCGGCCCAGGCTTTCCCTTCACATTGTAATTTTTCTTTGGCCTTCAATGAAGGCACGACGTAAATCATATGAGTCATGTCCGTTTAAATAAGTGCGCTAATTCTTTTGGCGTAAAGCGGATGATCGTCGGCCGGCCATGAGGGCAGACGTAGGGTTTTTCCGTATGGAACAAATCATCCAGGAGCTGCTTCATCTGGCGGATATTGAGGCTGTCTCCGGCCTTGACGGCACCGTGGCAGGACAGATAGGCCAGCGAACGATGGCGGACCATGGCTTTATCCGGTTCCTTCTGGTCATGCAGGAGCAGGCAGATATCCTTTAAAGAATCGGCAATATCGCTGGTCTGCAAATCGCAGGGCACTTCTTCGACGCGCAGCGTCGTCGGCCCGGCTTCGGAATAGGTATAGCCCAGGTCGTTGAAGACATCCTGCCGTTCCAATAAGAGCGTCATATCCTCGTTGTCGACTTCGACGAACTCCGGCGTCAGCAACTGCTGGCTCGGCATCCGTTCGACACGCTTGCAGAACGTATCGTAGCGGATCCGTTCATGAGCCGCGTGCTGATCGACGATGTATAAATCCTGACCCTTCTTGGCAATGATGAAGCAGTCCGCCACTTCCCCTAAGGGAATGAAGACGTCGTCATCGCCGTCAAAGACGATTTTAGGCGCTGACGCCTCGGAAACGACCGACGTCGCTTCCGACGGGCCGCCCTGGCCATGCTGGGCCAAAGCCTGGGAAAACAAGGAAGAACCATCCGCAAGAGGCTCCCCTGATAGGGGAGCTGTCCGCGTAGCGGACTGAGAGGTTGCCTTTTCCCATTGCGGGCCGCCCTTTGGGACGGCCCCTACGGAGGTTGCTTGGCCACTTTCCTGCGAGCGGGCGCCCCACGTGGGCGCCCCTACATGGGCTTGCTGCGGGCCGCCCTTTGGGACGGCCCCTACAGAGGTTGCCTGGCCACTCTCCTGCGAGCGGGCGCCCCACGTGGGCGCCCCTACATGGGCCTGCTGCGGGCCGCCCTTTGGGACGGCCCCTACGGAGGTTGCCTGGCCACTCTCCTGCGAGCGGGCGCCCCACGTGGGCGCCCCTACATGGACTTGCTGCGGGCCGCCCTCTGGGACGGCCCCTACAGCATCACCGATGGTCTTGGCGATGGCTTCGGGCTTTTCCTGGGCCACCAGGGCCGTGACGATGCTGTGGTAGATGGCGCGGTAGACGGCTTGTTCATCAGAGAATTTGATTTCCGTCTTAGCCGGATGGACGTTGACGTCAATCGTCGCCGGGTCGACGTGGAGGTGGAGCATGGCAAAGGGATAGCCCGATTTCGGCAGCATGGCATGATAGGCATTGTCAATGGCCTTGAACATCAAGGGATTATGGACGATGCGGTGATTGACGATGCACGTCTGCCAGTTGCGGTTGCTCTTTAAGACCGACGGCTTGCCTACATAGCCTTCCAGGCTGATACCGTCCTGGTCGGCAGTGACGGCAAAGACATCGCGGGCGACGTTGGCGCCGTAGATATTGGCAACGGTTTCCCGCAAATCGCCGGTGCCGCCGGTCTTCATTGTCGTCCGGCCGTTATTGGTAAAAGTAAAGGCAATGGCCGGATTGGCCAGGGCCAGTTTGGTCACCATTTCAGAGATTTTCGAACTTTCCGTCCGTTCGCTCTTGAGGAACTTGCGCCGCGCCGGCGTATTGTAAAAGAGGTCGCTCACTTCCATCGTCGTCCCGACCGGTGCGCCGGCCTGGTCTTCTGCCGTGATTTCGCCCCCGTCGAGGATGAGGTGCGTCGCAAAGTCATCGCTGGCCTGGCGCGTCGTGATCTGCATGTGCGATACGGCGGCGATACTGGGCACGGCTTCGCCGCGGAAGCCTAAAGACGTAATGGCAAAAATATCTTCGACGGAACTGATCTTGCTCGTACCGTGGCGGATGATGCACTTATGGGCATCTTCCGGACTCATGCCGCAGCCGTCGTCAGTGACCCGCATATAGGACTGGCCGCCGTCGGCGATTTCCACTTCAATGGCATGGGCACCGGCATCGATGGCATTTTCTACGAGTTCTTTGATGCACGATGCCGGCCGTTCGACGACTTCGCCGGCAGCAATCTTATTGCGCGTTGCTTCATCTAAGACATGAATGATTGAACTCACTGGATCCCACTTCCTTCTTTGGCATCTTTTTGCAGATTATATAAGAAAGAAATCGCTTCAATCGGCGTCATACTGCTGACATCGACGCTGAGCAACTTGTCGATGACGGGACTGGAAAAGAGGCTGTCTCCCATGGGTGACGGCGCCGGATTCACAGGCGCCTTGGCCGGGACGGGTGCTCCGCCGTTCTTTTCCAAGTCTTCCAAGATGACGTCGGCCCGCTTGAGCAGGCTTTCGGGCAGCCCGGCCAGACGGGCGACGTGCAGGCCATAGCTGCGGTCGGCCCCGCCGGGAATGATGCGCCGCAGGAACTTGATGTTCTTGCCCCGTTCCTTGACGGCGACGGTATAATTCTTAATTTTCGGCGAATCGTCAGCCATGGCGATGAGCTCATGGTAGTGCGTCGCAAACAGCGTCAGGGCGTGGATGTGCTTCAGGCAGTATTCGATGACAGCCCGGGCGATGGACATGCCGTCGAAGGTACTCGTGCCGCGGCCGATTTCATCGAGGATGAGCAGGCTGCGGCTGGTGGCGTGTTTCAGGATGTACGACACTTCCTTCATTTCCATCATGAACGTACTCTGGCCGGTGAGGATGTCGTCGCTGGCACCGATACGGGTAAAAATGCGGTCCACCGGGCAGATAGACCCTTCTTTGGCGGGAATGAAGGAGCCGGCCTGGGCCATGAGGACCAGCACGGCGACCTGGCGCATATACGTCGACTTGCCGGCCATGTTGGGGCCGGTGATGACCAGGATTTCATGGTCTTCATGGTTCAAGGTGACGTCGTTAGGCACGAACAATTCGTCTTTCAAATACTTTTCAATAATGGGATGGCGGCCGTCCTTAATGGAAATCGTCGCCTTGGTATTGAGGCTGGGACGGACGTAGCGGTTGTCATAGGCCGCGCAGGCCAGGCTGTACAGGCAGTCGATGCAGGCAATGGCCCGGGCCGTTTCCTGCATGGCCGGGATATGGCCCTGGATCTGGCGGCGGATATCGCCGAAGAGCTTGTATTCCAGCGCCAGCATCCGTTCCTGGCTGGTCAGGACTTTGACTTCAAATTCCTTCAATTCCGGCGTGATGTAGCGTTCGGCATTGACCAACGTCTGCTTGCGCACGTAGTAATCGGGGATGGGCTTGGTATTGGCATGGGAAATCTCGAAGTAATAGCCAAAGACCTTAGTATAGCCGATTTTCATCTTGATGCCCGTCTTTTCCCGTTCCTTCTCTTCCAGTTCCTGCAAAAAGGCATGACTGTTGGCCGCAATGGAGCGGATTTCATCGAGTTCCGGCGAAAAGCCGTCGCGGATGACGCCGCCGTTGCGGATGACCAGGCCCGGTTCGTCCTTGATGCCCCGGCAGAGCAGGTCATAGACGTCGTCATGAGTCTGCAAGCGGTCATTGAGGCTGTGCAGGAGGTCGGCACTGACACCGGACAGGACCTGTTTCAGCTGCGGGATGACGGCCAGGGATTCCCGCAGGGCTACCAGGTCCTTGGGGCTCACGGTCCCCGTTTCGATGCGGGTCAGGATGCGTTCAAAATCGTAAATCCGGTCCAGCACGTCTGCCGTGTCCTGGCGCATGATTTCGTGGAGGACGAAATCTTCGACGGCATCCTGGCGGCGCGTAATGTCGGCAATGCGGATGAGCGGCGCTTCCAGCCACTTGCGCAGGAGCCGGCCGCCCATAGCCGTCTTAGTCTTGTCCAGGACATCGAGGAGCGTCCCCCGGCGGCCGCCGTCGCGGACGTTCTGCGTGATTTCCAGGTGGCGCAGGCTGGCCGCATCGACGACCAGACGCCGTTCATTATCGATATGTTCCAGCGAATTGATGTGGGAAATATCGGACTGCATGACGTCACTGACATAGGCCAGGAGCATGCCGATACACTCGCCGGCCACCGAGGCAGCGGCAAAGTCTTCCGGCGGGAAATAGGACCGGGCCTGTTCCCGGTAATCGACACTGTCATCGGCAGGAAATTCCGTAACCGTACACTGGGCCAGGTGGCTGCGCAGGTATTCGCGGACGGCATCCATATCCTTCCCCATGTGGGCGTAAATGAGCTCACTCGGTTCGTAGACGGCCAGGATGTCGAACAGGGAATCTTCCATGACCGACGCCGCACAGTCGGCCCACAAACATTCGCCCGTCGTGACGTCCATGAGGGCGATGGAAAGGATGGCATCGCTTTCGGTCAGGCAGCCGATGTAATTGTTCTTCTTCGACGCCACGGCATTCTCCAGGGTAATCGTCCCCGGCGTGATGACCTTGATGATCTTGCGCTTGACCAGCCCCTTGGCCAGCTTCGGGTCTTCCATCTGTTCACAGATAGCGACTTTATAGCCTTTGTGGACCAGCCGTTCGATATAGGTGTCGGCCGAATGGAAAGGTACGCCGCACATGGGGACCTTCTCTTTATTGCCGCCAGCCCGGCCGGTCAGGGTCAGGTCGAGTTCGCGTGACGCCGTCAGCGCATCGTCAAAAAACATTTCATAGAAATCGCCGAGGCGGAAAAAGAGAATCTTATCCTGGCACTGCTCTTTGACTTCCATGTACTGCTGCATCATAGGCGTTAATTTTTTTCCTGCCAAAGTCTCACCTTCCTTTAGTGCACTAAGTGACCTTTGAGGACCCACGTCTGGCCTTTGTCGACCTGGACCGGCACGGTATCGCCGATGGCGACGGAACCGTCATTTTCCCAGATGATCATCTTGTTGCCCGTCGTCCGGCCGAACCAGTGGTTGGCATCGTTCTTGGTCGGCCCTTCAACGATGACGTCATAGACGTGGTCTTCCATTTCTTTATTTTTTGCTAAACTATAGACGTTCTGCACATCCATGAGCCGCTGCAGACGGCGGCTCTTTTCTTCCTGCGGGATCTGGTCTTCCATCTTGGCCGCCGGCGTCCCCGTCCGCGGCGAATAGATGAAGGTATAGGCCATGTCGTACTGGACGCGCTTGAGCAGGTTCAGCGTATCTTCGAACATGGCCTCCGTTTCGCCTGGAAAGCCGACGATGATGTCCGTCGTCAGGACCAGGTCGGGCATGCGCTTGCGGGCATAGTCGACGAGTTCCAGGTAATGTTCCACCGTGTAGCCGCGGTTCATCTTCTTCAAGAGCTCGTCAGAACCGCACTGGATGGGCAGATGCATGTGGTTGACGACCTTTTTGCTGTCGGCAATGGCGTCGATCATGGCAAAAGTCATATCCTTGGGGTGGCTGGTCATGTACCGGACCCGTTCGATGCCGTCGATATCGTCGACAGCGGCGACGAGCTTGGAGAAATCCGTGCCGTCCTTGAGGTCCAGGCCATAGGAATTGACATTCTGGCCGAGAAGGGTGATTTCCTTGTAGCCTTCAGCAGCGACCTTCTTGATTTCTTCGACAATGGCGTCGATGGGACGGCTCACTTCACGGCCCCGGACATAAGGCACGATACAGTACGTGCAGAACTTGTTGCAGCCGTTCATGATGGGGATCCAGGCAAAGAATTTCTGGAAGCGCTTGACCGGCATATCATGGAAAGCCGGCAGGGTCATGTCGGCAGCCATATAATGGTCGGCCTTGCTGCGCCGTTCCCGGATGAGCTCGATGAGCTTGTGGATATTGTGCGTACCGATGACCAAATCGATGTGCGGCGCCCGCTTGAAGAGCTTATCCTGCCATTCCTGGGCCATGCAGCCCGTGACGGCAATGATCAAATCGGGGTTCTGCTTCTTCAAATGCTTGAGTTCGCCGATTTTCCCCAGCGTCTTGTCTTCCGCCGTTTCGCGGACACAACACGTATTGATGAGGATGACATCGGCTGTATCCAAATCTTCCGTATTGTGATAGCCCAGCTCCTCCAACTGACCGGCATAATGCTCACTGTCAGACATATTCGCCTGACAGCCATAAGAAATAATATGATAAAATCGATTGCTCTGAAAATCCATGTATTCTCTCCGTTTTTCACAAAAATCATAATTTAGGGTTTACAGTATATAATACCATATATAGGCCGCCCCTGTGAAGGGCTTTTTAGGGGCTCGTGGCCCGCAGGCCGCCGGTCGCAGTTCGCAGGCCGCCGTGAATCCTGTGCCCAGCCGGGATTTATGACGAACGATATCTGCTAACCCCTGACCCCTAGCTACTAACAGCTTGAAAGGACTTGTCGCCGTGCGACAAGCCCTTTCTCCTTACTCTCTCGATTCTATTTTTTGCTCGAAGCCTTTATTTCAAAGGGAATCCGTTGTTCCCGGACGGTTGTCTTGATGAACAAATGGATGGCTGCCGTCATGCTGATGCCGGCAGCATCGCAAAATGCTTCAAACTCCTTTTTGAGGTCTGAATCGATACGAAAAGACAATCCTATCTGTGCGATGATACTCCCCTCCTCTACTGTTTTGCTTCGGGAATGACGCGGACTCGTTCGATCGTCGGTTTGCCATTCTTATCTTTGGCAATCGTATCGATGCGGATGTGTTTCATTTCCGGCGAGAATTCTTTCGCTAATTTATCCAGCGTGCCGTCCTGGCTCAAAGCCGGGTTGGAAGCGGCACCGGCCATGATGGCCCGGTACACGATGGCAGCAAATTCATAACGCGTCATCATGCGGTCGCCGTCGAAGTTCCCATCGGGATAACCCGTCAGGATACCGGCCTGTTTCAGCTTGGTAACGTATTCTTAAGAAGTATATCTTCACATAAAAAAACGCAGGAACCAAACCGGCGCCCCTTCCGGTTTAGTTCCTGCGTATTTATAGACTCCACTGTCTAAAAGGCGAATCGTGAATATACATTTATCCTTTATGGAATTACACTATAGCAATATACTTGCTATAATAGTAATCATAGATTTTAACTCAAACTTTAGTAGTTAGCTTTAATCAGCGGACGCGGACGAGTTCGTATTCCCGTGTGCCTAAGCCGATTTTTTCAGCGTGTTCCAGGGTCGTCTTCCAGTCGACATTAGGATTGCTGTCGAGGAAGTGATCGTGATGGTGCTGCCAATCGGGTTTAGCCAGGTTATCCGACAACTGGCTGTTGGGCATAGGAGCGGCTTTCATGCAGGCATCGGCACAAGCCTGGTCGAGAGCGACCGGGTCGAAGGAAGCGAACATGCCGATGTCCGGCAGGATAGGTGCATCGTTTTCGGCATGGCAGTCGCAGTTCGGCGAAATGTCCATGACCAGGTTGATGTGGAAGCACGGGCGGTCCTGGCAGACGGCCTGGGCGTATTCGGCCATCTTGCGGTCCAGTTTTTCATTGGCATCCCATTCGACAGTCTGAATGGCATCAAAAGCACAGGCGCCGATGCAGCGGCCGCAGCCTTTGCACAAGTCTTCGTGGATGTGGGCGACGTTATCTTCATAAGTGATGGCGTCAGAACCGCATTCCTGAGCGCAGCGATGACAGTTCTTGCACTTGCTTTCGTCAACTTTCGGTTTGCCCGACGAATGCTGTTCCATCTTGCCGGCGCGGCTGCCGCAACCCATGCCAATATTCTTGATGGCGCCGCCAAAGCCCGTCATTTCATGGCCCTTGAAGTGAGCCAGGCTGATGAAAACGTCGGCATCCATGATGGCCCGGCCGATTTTCGCTTTTTCGACGTATTCGCCGTTCTTGACCGGCACTTCGATTTCATCGGTGCCGCGCAGGCCGTCGCCGATGATGATCTGACAGCCCGTAGTGACCGTATTATAACCGTTGAGGTTGGCACAATCCATGTGTTCCAAAGCGTGCTTACGACTGCCCGGATAGAGCGTATTGCAGTCCGTCAGGAACGGCCGGCCGCCTAATTCCTTGACCAAATCGGCCACGGCTTTGACGTACTGCGGGCGCAGCGAAGCCAGACAGCCTAATTCCCCAAAATGCATCTTGATGGCGACGAATTTTCCTTCAAAATTGATATTTTCAATACCAGCCTTCTTGCAGAGCTTCTGCAGTTTCTGTAAATTATTTTTCCCCGGACGGCAGCGGAAGTCCGTGAAATATACCTTGGCTTTTTCCATATTTTTACCCCCTAACAATAAGATACTTTCATTGTACCACCTGAAGTACACTCTAAGTCAACATTTTCTTTGTAAACCAAATGTCAAAAATAAATATGCAAAAAAACTTGACGGATAGCGCATACCATGCTATACTAGTAAAGTACCTTATGGAGCGGTATCGAAGTGGTCATAACGGGGCTGACTCGAAATCAGTTAGGCCGAAAGGTCTCGTGGGTTCGAATCCCACCCGCTCCGCCAAATCAAAAACGCACTGATAAGCCATTCATGGAACTTATCAGTGCGTTTTTTCTATAACAAGTACATCTTCTAGGATAATTTCTATCAATATTTGCTCGTGTTTCATCGATTTTCTAAGTCCCTATAGGCTTTTTCATTGCGTTGAAACATGAGATGAGAGGCCTTACGGATTTTTTCTTTTATTTCTTGATTTCCTTTGCTGGTAAGAAGTTTTCTTGTCTCAGATTCCTTGATTACTTTGGCAGTATTAGATAAATTCATGACATTCATCTCCTTACATACATTCTTACTCACTATAAGTGATATTAACTTACTATAAATAAGTATATCACAACTGACGAAGTATTTACTATTCAAGCATCAAAAAAAGAGGCTGTCGCATGAAGACAGCCGGATTTGTTTTTTTTCAGATTTTTTGTTCAGCCCTAATGGATACGGCTGCCTGGCCCCTGGTGGGTGACATTGCGGGAACGTCCTCGGTCCGGCACGGTCCGGGTAGGCCGTGCCGGATGCCGTGCGTGCTATTTGCGTCCGGCGTGCTGCTTTGTTTGAGCGCAGCGAGTTTCAGCACGCCAGCAAATGGCACTCTCGGCAAGAGGAGTGGAGCACGCGAACCCGCCAGGGGCCAGGTGGCCGATGCCAACCTCTTCCGAAGAACCCCTCAGACCGCCGTTGGCGGCCAGCTCTCCTATGAAGGGGAGCCTTTGGGCGCTCCTGCGCCTGATTTTCAGAGTCTATTACGGCAAAGCCGCTTCTGAGTCCGAGCAAACAGTCCCTGAAAAATGACCATAAAGCTATGATATTTTTGCATACAGAAAAAGAGCCTGTGCACGATTACGTGCGACAGACCCTCTTTTTGAGTATTAAGTTTGCAGTTTATAGTTTTTAGTAAAAAGCTTACTGCTGCGCACGGCGCATTGCTTTTTTACGATCGTGTTTGTCGAGGATGGCTTTACGGATACGGATGCTCTTCGGCGTAACTTCTACGAGTTCGTCGTCGTTGATCCATTCCAGGGATTTTTCCAAGCCCATTTCCTGCGGCGGCGTGAGGCGGAGTGCTTCGTCCGATGCGGAGGAACGGGTGTTGGTCAAGTGTTTCTTCTTGCACGGGTTGACGTCGATGTCGACGTCGCGGTTGCTTTCGCCGACGACCTGGCCAAGATAGATTTCTTCACCCGGTTTGATAAACATCGTGCCGCGGTCCTGCAAGTTGAAGATGCCATAGCTTGTCGTCGTGCCCGATTCAAAGGCAACTAAGCTGCCGCGGGTACGGCCCGGGATTTCGCCTTTCCAGGGAGCATAGCCGTGGAAGACGTGGTACATGATGCCATTGCCCTTGGTAGCGGTGAGGAATTCGCTGCGGAAGCCGATGAGGCCGCGGGCCGGAATGATGAATTCCAGGCGGGTGTAGCCGGAAATATCGGTCATGTTGACCATTTCGGCTTTACGGGTACCGAGTTTTTCCATGACAGCGCCCATGAATTCAGGCGGAACGTCGATGGTGAGGGCTTCCAGCGGTTCGCATTTCTGGCCGTTGATTTCCTTGGTGATGACGCTCGGTTTGCCGATCTGGAGTTCATAACCCTGACGGCGCATTTCTTCGATGAGGACAGCGATGTGGAGTTCGCCACGGCCCGATACTTTGAAGGCATCGGCACTGTCGGTTTCTTCGACGCGCAGGGATACGTTGGTCTGGACTTCGCGGAACAGGCGGTCGCGGAGGTGACGGCTGGTGACGTATTCCCCTTCCTGGCCGGCAAAGGGGCTGTCATTGACGTAGAAAATCATGGACAGCGTCGGTTCGTCGATGTTGATTTTCGGCAAAGCTTCCGGGTTCTGCGGGTCCGTAACGGTTTCGCCGATCTTGAGGTCCGGGATGCCGACGATGCAGGCGATTTCGCCCATAGCGGCTTCATCCTGTTCGACACGTTTCAGGCCTTCATAGGTATAGACGCGGCCAATCTTAGCTTTGCGCTGGCTTTCGCCGTCAGTGACGACGACAGCCTGGTTCGGATACATCTTGCCGCGGACAATACGGCCGATAGCGATTTTACCGACATAATCATCGTAGTCCAAGGTCGTGACCATGAACTGCAGCGGGCCTTCAGCGTCGCCTTTCGGGCACGGGCAGTATTTGATGATGGTCTTGAACAACGGTTCGAGGTTGTCGCTGTCGTCATCCATGGAGTATTTAGCAATGCCGTCACGGCCGTTTGCATAGACGACAGGGAAATCGAGCTGTTCGTCCGTAGCGTCGAGTTCCATGAACAATTCGAGTACTTCGTCTTCGACTTCAGCGACACGGGCACCGGGTTTGTCGATCTTGTTGATGACGACGATCGGTTTCAATTTCTGTTCCAAAGCCTTGCGCAGAACGTATTTCGTCTGCGGCATCGGGCCTTCAAAAGCATCGACGAGGAGCAGTACGCCGTCTACCATGTTCAGTACACGTTCTACTTCGCCGCCGAAGTCAGCATGCCCCGGGGTGTCGACGATGTTGATCTTGACGCCTTCGTGCATGACAGATGTATTTTTGGACAAGATTGTAATGCCGCGTTCACGTTCAATATCCCCAGAGTCCATGACACGTTCTTCGACTTTTTCGTTAGAACGGAAAACATGGCTCTGTTTGAGCATGGCATCGACCAGTGTCGTTTTGCCATGGTCGACGTGGGCAATAATTGCAATATTACGAATATCTTTGCGTTCCATCTAATGTCCTCTCTCTCATTAACAAATATTAGATTGTATATAACTAGGTTAGTATAGCATGGATTGCTCAGAAATGCAAAGCCGCCTGCTGAATTTATTGTCAACAGGCGGTAAAATATCAGATAGTTTCTGCCTAAGCTTTATTCTTCTGGAGCATGATCTTTAAGATTTCATCGTCTGTCTGCTGCATCCCGCGGGAAGCCAGGAGGCCGACGTTCTTCAGACATTCTTCGGCTGCATTGGCCACTAAGCCGTCCGTACCCTGGACGCGCACGTCATTGAGGGCCAGGAGGACCGCTTCATAGGCCGCATGGACCGACGCCGACACCTTCATGGAACAGCTGTTGGCCGCGCCGTCGCAGACCATGCCGACGATGGACCCGGACATGGTGGCCAGGGCCTTTTCGATGACCTGCAGCGGGTCCTTTTCGGCCAGCAGCCAGGCCATGCCGGCAGCCGCCCCCATGGAAGCCGTGACGGTAGCACAGAAAGCCGATAATTTCGGCAGATAGCCGTGGGCATAAATGGCGACCATGCTGGACAAGGCCAGCGCCCGCAGCCGCCGTTCCGGCGTGACACCGAGCGAATCGGCGACGACCGTCACGGGTTCTGTCGCGGCGATGCCTGATTGCCGGAACCGGAATTGGTCATAGCCGGGAAAGCCGCCCCGCCCATACGGGCATCGGAAGCGGCGACCGTGCGGATCTGGATGCGATGGGACAAATCATCGGACAATAAGTCTTTATCGACCATCTGCTGCAAGGTATAGCCGATCTTCAGGCCATATTTCCCCGTCAGGCCCTCCTGCGACAGCTGGTCGTTGAGCCGTTCCGCCTCCTGCAGGAAGGCGATGTCGGCCAGCGGCACGTGTTCGGCAAAATCGACGATATCCGCCAGGGTCAGCGTATGGAGAAAAGCGATTTTCGGGTCTTCCCCGCTCCCCGCTTCCGTCCGCTGGTCCAAGAGGACCTGGCCATCCTTTTCCACGAAGACGATGTTCGTATGGTCGTCGGTGATGACGACGCGGACGCGGTGGTTTTCGCCATAGACGACGGCTTCGGCATAGAGGACATGAGGCGTATCTTCCCGGACGGACACAGTGACTTTACCATCGGCGACGTACTGTTTGCCCAAGGCGACGACGTCTGGCGTCAAGGCCTTCAGGACCTGTAATCCCGCTCCGGCGTCCCCGCCGAGGGCGCCGACGGCAGCGGCAATATAGAGCCCCGGCGTCCCCGTGCCCGGTACGGTGACGCCCATGCCGTTCTTCATCAGATTCGCCGACACGCGGGCATCGACGAAGCGCACGGCTTCGCCCAATTCCCGGGCCGCCGTCGCCGCCGCATAAGCCAGGGCAATCGGTTCCGTACAGCCCGTCGCCGGCGTCACATCCTGCTTGATGATGCCGATCATCTTGTTCCACATAGCATTTTTATCCATAATTATCCCTGCTTTCTCCTATAAATAGGTATCATAACGTAAATCGTATCACGTATCTTTCTAATATCATCATAGCATGATTCCTATGAGAAAACAATATGGATATGAGGCAGTTCGCAGACCGCAGTTGGCACTTCGCCGCTCTTTTAGGTCCTTCGCATATTGCAAGAAAGAAAAAAAAGAAGCTGTCGCACGAAGCCAAAATGGCTTAATGCGACAGCCCCTTTTTCTGTAGGGGCGCCACGCGGGGCGCCCACTCCAAAATATGTACGATTTCCCAGCCAGTTTGCTAGAAGAATCACCCAAATCCCTAACGGGCCGCCCACGGGCGGCCCCTACAAACTCCATACTAGTGGATGGAGTTAAATTTTTAGTCTTCGCCGATGATGCGGACTTCCGGTTCCAGGTGGACACCGTGAGCCTTTTCGACGCGTTTCTGGACTTCGTGGATGACGTTGAGGACATCCCGGGCCGATGCGTGCCCCGTGTTGACGACGAAGCCGGCGTGTTTCATCGAGACCTGGGCATCGCCGCAGGAGAGGCCTTTGAGGCCCGTCTGGTCGATGAGGGTCCCGGCATAGTATCCCGGCGGCCGCTTGAAGGTACTGCCGGCGCTGTGCATTTCCAAAGGCTGCTTGCTGCGGCGGCGGTTCATGAGGTCATCCATGCGGGCCTGGATTTCCTTGGGGTCGCCGCTGCGCAGGGTCAATTCGACTTCGACGACGAATTCCTTGGATTTCTGGAAACGGCTCTGGCGATAAGAAAAGCCCAGGTTCGGTGCATCATACGTATGGACGCCGCCCGTACTGTTGACCGTGCGGACCCGCGATACGACGTGGCTCATTTCCCCGTCGTAGGCCCCGGCGTTCATGAAGACGGCACCGCCCAAGGTCCCAGGGATACCGCAGGCGAATTCGATGCCTGTCAGGCTGTTTTCCTGGGCGAACTGACAGATGTCCTTCAGCATGAAACCGGCACTGGCCATGATCTTCCGGTCGTGGCAGGCCAATACTTTCTTCATCGTGTTCAGCTGGATGACGACGCCGCGGATACCCCCGTCGCGGACGAGGACGTTCGAGCCGCCGCCGAGGACGGTGACCGGCAGGTCCAGCCGCCGGGCTGCCCGGATGGCCAGCGACATTTCCTTGACCGATTCCGGCAAGATCAGGACGTCAGCCGGACCGCCGACGGCAAAGGTCGTGTGTTCGCTCATCGGTTCGTCCAGCAGGATCCGTTCCATGGGAACGGAGATACTTAATTCGGAGACGAAAGTCGTCAGTGCATATTTATTGATCAAGGATGCTCATTCCTTCTGCCATTGCATTTTGAATAATCTGGAACACTTCGCCAGCCATGGACTGCCATTTATTATAATGGTTCAAATATTCCACAGCGGTCTGATTGTTTTTAATGAACTCTGCCATCTGGTTGAGATGGTCGATCTTCTTGCGGATCGGTTTGTCCCCCATAGACTGGGCATAGGCCAGCTGGGCCTGGAGCATGAGGAAATCGCGGACCAGATGCTTGGTCTTTTCGTCTTTGGCCAGTTCCTGACCGGCAGCGACGAAATCCTTATATTCCTGACATTCCTTGATAGCTGCCTCTAACTCATGGGCTTTATCATAAATTTCCACGTTCTACACCTCATCATTTCTGTAATGCTAAAGATTCTTGATACCGATGCCGCTCTTGCCCATGCCCGGGAAACCGAGCTGGCGCATCGCTTCATACGATACGATAGCGACGGTATTCGACAAATTCAGGCTGCGCGCCTGTTCGACCATCGGTACGCGGAAGCAGCGTTCCGGATTGGCTTTCAGGAGGTCTTCCGGAAGGCCTTTCGTTTCCTTCCCGAATACGAGCATATCATCGTATTGGAATTGGATATCGGCATAACACTGTTCCGATTTCGTCGTCAAATAAAAAAAGCGATGATCCTTGTATTTGTCCAGGACTTCCTGAAAATTCTCATGGATCTGGACATCGACGAGCGACCAGTAATCGAGACCGGCCCGTTTTAAATGCTTGTCATCAATGGAAAAGCCCAGGGGCTTGACCAAATGCAGCGTAATATGATTGGCTGCGCATAAACGGGCGACATTGCCCGTATTGCCGGGGATTTCCGGCTCTACCATTACGATATGCATACTTATATCACTCTCCAAGGGATATTGTACAGGATTTATGCAGGAAGTACAAGAGGAACATTGCGTTTCCGACCTTTTTATGATATACTTATAAATAATAGTTATTATTTAATAGAAATGTAAAGTTTCTGTTTATTTTAGAAAGAGGTGTCAATTATTATGGATAACTTTGACAACATTGCCCAGTACCCCATGTATTTCGCTCCCGGCTGTAAGCTGCTGCAGCTGCAGCCCCAGATGGTTTCCGACGTCTACGATTACCTGCGTCAGCTCTTCGGCAGCAAAATCAAACTGTATACACGCTGCTGCGGCCTCGACGATGCCAACCAGCACAACGACGAAGCCGTCTTCATCACGCTCTGCGACACGTGCTACAAGATTTACGGCGAAACCTACGCCAACCTGCACATGCGCGACTTCTGGAACGTCTATGACGAATACAAGGACGTCTATCCCCTGGGCGAAAAAGAAGGTGAACTCCGCAAGACCTTGAAGAACACCTTCTGTGGCTCCCTCCCGCAGGAACACGTCAAGAGCTGGTTCGAAGAATGGAAGAAATGGAGTTTGAACAGTACAGAAAAAGACTAATTCGTCTTTAAGGAGCAGAGGCTATCATGAAATTCACTTACTACGGTCATTCCGCATTCACACTTTCCGATGACGTGACGACGATTCTTTTTGACCCGTTCATTACGGACAATCCCTGGACCCAGGTCTGTCCGACAGACATTGCCTGCCAGTATATTATCGTCACCCACTGCCACGGCGACCACTACGGCGACACCGAAGCCATTGCCAAAGCCAATGACGCGACGGTCATCAGCACCGCCGAAGTAGCCGGCAAAGCGGGCGAAGCAGGCTGTAAAGCCCATGCCATGCATGTCGGCGGCAGTGCGGATTTTCCCTTTGGCAAAGTACGGCTGACCCCGGCCTTCCACGGGTCTGGCATTGCCGGAGGGCTGGCCTGCGGTGTTATCGTCGAATTCGGCGGCAAACGCATCTACTATGCCGGCGATACGGGCCTCTTCTCAGACATGAAAATCCTCGACCGTTTCGGACAAATCGACTGCGCTATCCTGCCTATCGGCGACAACTTCACTATGGGCATGGATGACGCCGCCCTGGCCGCCCTCTGGGTCCAGCCGCGCTTCGTCATCCCCGTCCACTACAAGACCTGGCCGATCATCGAAGCAGACCCTCAGGAATACAAGAAGCTCACGGAAGCGAAATACAACATCCCCGTCCAGGTCGTCGACCCGGGGACTACGTATGAATTCTAATCATGATCCTTCCTGATTTCTACGGACGTTTCCGCTGCAAAGCCAGCGCCTGCCAACACACGTGCTGCCGGGGCTGGGACATCGACATCGACGACGTGACGGCCGATTACTACCAGCAGCTCGAAGGCCCCTTAGGCGGGGCCATCCGCCAACATATCGCCGAAGGACCGGACGGCTGGCATTTTTGCCTCACGGCGGAAGGGAACTGTCCCTTTCTCCGCCCAGATGGCCTGTGCCAGCTCATCCGCCAGGCCGGGGACGATATCCTCTGCGATATCTGCGCTCTCCATCCGCGTTTTTTCCAGGTCGTCGAAAACGGCAGCAGCCAGGCCATCGAGCTCGGTGGCGTCGGCCTCTGCTGTGAGGCGGCGTGTGAACTGCTTCTCAGCGAAACGGGGCCACTCACCTTCTGCGACAGTGAAACAGGCCGCTCCATCGGCAGCCTGGCCCAGTTGCTGAAATGGCTGGACTATCCCCTTCCCCGCAAAGGGCTTACGTATGAACCGGCCACGGCTGAAAAGGACCATGAACGGCTCCTGGCCGTCTTAGACCGTACCGAACCGATTGATGATGCCTGGACGGCCCAGCTGAAAGCCTTACAGGCGCAGACAGCGAATTCAGCTGATTCCACAGCCCTCACCGAGAACACCGGGACGGCCGGACGCTATCAGCGCATATACGATTACATCTTCTACCGCCAGCTGGAAACCTTTGCCGACGTCCCGTCAGACTTCCTGGCCACCTATGCCGGACGCAGCACGGACTTCATCGCCCTCACAGCCGCCGCCACGGGCGATCTGCCCGAAGCGGTACGCCGCTGGTCGGAACAAATCGAATATGATACGGACAACGTGGCGCTCCTCAAGAAAGCGGCAGCGGCCGGAGAATTTTGACTTTTCCGGCATTTCGTGACAGCCATGGCCACTTTACCCGTCCCTATCGAAATAGGCGCGTCTTTCGTGCTATAGTAGAGAAAAATCCCTTATCCCTAAAGGAGGTCCTTCTCTTGATCATAGCCGAAGACGCGCCTATTCGCGTACTCATCCGCAACCATTTAGACTTCAAAGGCAAAGTCAGCCGCAAACGCTATCTCCACTTCCGCCTGTTCAGCATCCTGCCCATCTGCCTCATCATCTGGCTCCAGCACCTGGCCTCGCAAGGCGGACCGCAGGCCCTGGAATACACCATCGCCTCGTGCCTCATCGCCCTGCTCCTCATCCCCGTCGACTTCTCCTACATGATACGGCGCTACCACGACCTGGGAAAATCCGGCTGGTACTGCATCATCAATGTCCTGGCCCGCAACATCTGGTTCGCCGCCCTGGCCGTCGAAATCTTCCTCTGCTGGAAAGAGAAAATAGAATAGGGGGGCCTGACGACCCCGCCGGTCGCATTTGTAGGGGACGCCCAAAGGGCGTCCCGCGTGAATCCTATGTACATCCCCAATGCGCGGCAACAGATTCAAATTGACAACATCGCCTCGAGTGACCCTCGGCTCGTGAAAAAAATCGTGGCTCGTGGCTCGTGGTTCGTGGCTCGTAAAAGCCTGCCATTATACTCGAATAGGATGTGATGAAATCTCGCAACGGACCGCACAAGGCTCCCTTTATAGGGGAGCTGGCCGCCAAAGGCGGTCTGAGAGGTTAAAAGTCGGCCCCTACGAATGCCCCGATTGGGGCTATTTTTGCGGTCTGCTAACTGCAACCAGCGAACTTCGTTTATTTCCGGCATAGCCGCATCTGAATCCGAAGAACGCAAAACGGCGCTGTCTTATATGACAACGCCGTCATAAATGATTACCCTCTTATTTCAAATGATATTCCCGCAGCAATTGTTCCTGGTATTCATCGTCCTGCAAGACGCGGTCGACGTCTTCTTTTCTGCCTTCTTGCATCAGTTTCTGGAGCAATACACTGAGCGCTTTTCTTCCCGTTTTTTCTCCGCGTTCTTGTCCAATTTTTTCTCCAATTTTCCTGCCGCGTAGTTCTCCACGTTTTTCTCCCACTTCTTCACCTAGTTTACGGCCACGTAATTCTACACGCCGTTCGATACCTTCGCTCAAGTTACACATGGCTGCCACTCCTTTCTCTAAGTGCGGTGTCATTGTTACGTCAAATTCTTTCTCCAATAGTTTCTGTTTTTCTTGAGAGCTGATGTTATCCAAGAGCAGCATGTTCAACAGCCGTAGGATGCCTTTTAGCTGTTTATGGCTCTTGCTTCCCAGACAGACCAGGACGATATTGATTAAATCGTAATGGCTCCACTCGGCCTGTGTATGACCGATTAGATGTTTCTCAATCAATTGGTAACTGGAAATATTGTACTCCCATTTTTTCGTCGGCATCGTACAGATCCAGATGGAATAGACCTTCTGGATTTTTTCGTAATGGGATTTCACGAAAACCGTACCATACTGACTGGAAATCATGCGGCCGCAATAGTAGACGGCCCTCTTTAACAAGGGATAACCCGGATTGAAATCGTTCTGCGCTTCCAGGTTGATGATGAGCTGGATGCGCTTTCCATCAATGGGAGCTACAGCATGAAACCGGATATCGTAATAGACCGTTCCTTCCGTTCCGGATTTGTCTTCCGTCTGCTCGCTTTCGATGCGCGGTGAAATAGCTTCCGGTTCCACCGCAATACGGCTGATGCTCGGTTCGCCCTGGATATAGCGTTGGGCAATATCCTGCAAATCACAATCCTTGAATTCTTCCGTGCAGGCCTTCAGGATATGAGCCATAATGCCCCGCTCTGAAAGAACCCTCTTGCACGCCTCGTCATACGCTTTTTTCTGCGCTTTGGCCTGTTGTGCCGAATCGGACATGACGTCACACCTCCAGATTCACTTTTTCGGATTCAAATGCCGCTGCGCGGCAACAAACTCAAATTGAATACATAGCCTCGAGTGACCCTCGGCTCGTGGAAAAAATCGTGGCTCGTGGTTCGTGGCTCGTGGCTCGTGGCTCGTAAAAGCCTGCCATTATACTCGAATAGGATGTGATGAAATCTCGCAACGGGCCGCACAAGGCTCCCTTTATAGGGGAGCTGGCCGCCAAAGGCGGTCTGAGAGGTTAAAAGTCGCCCCCTACGAATGCCCCGATTGGGGTTATTTTTGCGACCTGCTACCTGCGGCCTGCCATCTGCGTTTATTTCATGAGTCTGTCGCGGCGGAACGCCGCATCTGATTCCGAGGAAAAGCGGACAAAAAAGGGGACCACGCACGAAGTTTTCTACCATCGTGCGTGGTCCCTTTCTTTATAGTACGGGGTTTGTAGTTTGCAAAGAAAGCCTTTAAATTTAAAGTCATCTGCTAGCCACTTACAGGGTCTTGTCACACATGCGACAAGACCCTGTTTTATTTTACGACTTTTCGCTATCCCGTTTAGCCGTAATCTCGAAGGGGATCCGTTGTTCCCCGACGGATTTCTTGATGAAGATGTTGATTGCTGTCGACATGCTCATGCCGATGGAGTCGCAAAATGTTTCGAATTCTTTTTTTACATCCGTATCAATGCGAATACAAATCGTTGTCTGTGCCATAGTTTACTCCTATCCTGATTTACACATTGCCAAATCATTTTACTTTATTTTTTTTGGTAAAGTCTCTAACTCAGCATCTAGGAGAATCACTCATTTTGCTACGACCTGGCAGGTTGGCGATGACAGCATTGAGAATCCCCCCCCCCGATGAACATTTTCGTTTATTTGTCCATTCTCAATAGTCAAGTCGTATTGGCATTCACCCTTATTCAAAAATGTTTTATGCATTAGCTTCATAACAAAAGTCTCCTTTCCTATTATATTCATTTTATACAAACAACAGGCATCATAGTTTTAACAAATCTGTGACTTTATTATAGCATATAAAACGACAAAATAAAGCGTTATAAAGCCATTCTCAAGCCATCAATCGATTACTTATCCCTCTTATTTACAATATTAATACATTTTAAATATAATTAATTATAAAAATATGAATATAATAAAACAAAAAAAATTATTGCATTTTTTGTAGCCTTTGTCGCGGCGAAGCCGCATCTGAGACAAAAAGCCAGCCACAGTGTGATTTCTCACGCTGTGGCTGGTTTCTTTTGGCTATGTCAGTGCATCAGCACTATCTTTTATCCATTCAGGCGGGCCAGGATTTCCTGGATCTGTTTCTTCATTTCCTGGTTTTCTTTTTCCAGGGCATCGATCCGTTTATCCTTAGCTGCATCGTTGGCTTTGATAGTCGAGATTTCTGCAGCCTGGTCATGGATGGTCTGTGCCATTTCGGCCTTGCTGACGCCGTTGTATGTGGAGCCTTTGCCAATCTTGAAGGAGACGCCGGCATTGAAGCCCGGGTCGCCGTTGCCAAGGGAAATGCCCATGTTGACCATGGTGTTGGCGTTCGGCTGGTAGAAGGCGCCGACAGCAGCTGCGTTGGCGTTATGGTAATGTCCATAGCCTACGGCGAAGCTTGCTTTATCAGCCGGGTCGAAATCAAGCGGATGGAGGGCTGCCAAAGCATTGCTGCCGGCTGCGGCTCTGTTGATGTTCGTATCCAAACGGCTGTACGCGTTGTTCATGTCGCGGTAAATCTGCTGCGTATTGGCAGCCGTGAGACCGTTAACGTAGCCGACGTTAGCTGCGCTGTTCGGGTCGCCGGTATCGGTTACAACACCGGTGATGACGCGGCCTTTGCCATCCTTGCCATTGACATCGATCTTCGTGGCCGTGCTATTGCCACCAATCTGGATGGTGTCGTCCTTGTCGTTCGTGTGGATGAGGTCACTGGTGGTCTTGAGGCCTGTGTCCAAAGCGGACAGGTTTTGACCGACTGTGTTGCTCCCCTTGATGTAAGAGCCATCCTTGTCGACATGGACTTCTTTGTAAAGCGTGTCACCGGAAATCAAGCCCCTGTCGTCAGAAGCGACCTTGCCATTGCCTTCGACATTGACCGCGTAGGTCTTTGCACCGTCTTTGTCGCTGCCAGGTGTTACAGTTGTATTTGTACCCGCGATAACTTTGACCGAGCCTTTGGCCAACTCACGGATAACTTCCTTACCTTTGTCAGTAAAGCCTTCACCATTTTCAATCTTAGTAATTTCCGTGGTGTTGTTCGTCACCTTTTCAGTGATGACCTTATCTGCTGCTTCACGAGCCTGCTGTTCATTGTAGAGCTGCTTGCCGTTGACAGCCTCTGTACTGCTATCGCTCAGAACACCATCCTTGACATTGGTGATGGTGGTGCCGCCTTCACCGCCCAGCGTGACTTTCGACTTGTTGGAATCATCATACTTCACGACATTCTGGTCAAGCGTACTAATTGATTTGTTAATGTTAGTGATATCATCGGCATTCTTCTTGACCTGCGTATCCAGTTTGGTCAGGTTATCCGAAATGGAAACATCTTTACCTGAATCAATGTAATTGTACTTTTTCGATTCATCCAGTTTGCCAATCTTACTATCGAGAGCCGACAGATTTTCGCCGGTGGTCATATCTTTCTTCACATAGTTGCCATCTTCCTTCGGACGGACTTCATTATAGACGGTCTTGCCGGTAACCATCCGACCATCATCAGCTTTGATTTCACCGGTACCGATAGCACTGCCCCACTTTTCAGCATTAGCTTTCTGAGCATCTGCTGAAGCAGCGGAACCATCAGCATCTTTCAAGTTAGCACCGATGTTGGATGCATCGATGTTGGCTTTGCTGTTCAGGCCGTTAGCTCCATCCGTCAAATCCTTCTTGGCATCGTTGACCATGTTCTGGACATCACCGATATTGGCGGCGTTGCCTTTGTTCTGATCTGTAACGGTATATTTACCATTTGCATCATTTTCAATGCCACTGCCAACATTAGTGATGACTTTGTTGCCACCATCAACACCTTTGTTGGTGATACTTGGGCCGTTCGTAATTGTCAGGCCATTCCCATTCACTACTGTCGTAGAAGTCGTTGCCGATTCTCCTTCGCCAGTTGTGGTTGTATAGGTAGTGCTGTTCATGCCTGTCAAATCCTTAGACAACTGGGCTTTCAGCTTGCCACCGTCGTTATTGACACCAATGTTCTTATCCGTCAGGTTCTTGCTGTCTGCACCACCGATGATATCGAGGGTGTTGTTGAGCTTCTTGGAAATAACGGTCGTATTATCACCCTTGAATTTCAGGCCATCTTCCAGAGTAGCAACCTGGTGTTCACCAGTCTTGTCGGTGTAGACAATACGGGTCAAGCTCGTTCCATCCACACCTTTTTCACCTTTAACACCATCCTTGCCATCCGTTCCAGTTTTTCCATCATAGCCATTCTTGACCGTGATATCGATGGAAGTTCCCGGCTTGCCATCTGCACCATTCATGCCATTGGTGCCAGCAGGGCCTGTCAGGCCGATAAGGCCGACGCCGTCTTTACCGGAAATGGAGACCGCATCTTTGCCGTCCTTGCCGGAGATGCCGACTTTACCGTCCTTGCCCGGCTCGCCGATTGTGATGTCCTTGGCCAGCTTCAGATCATACGTGACCTTGCCATTTGTACCTGTAGATTCATGGAGCAGGATATTCTTGCCAGCATAGACGTCTTTATTCTCTGCATCATCCTTACCGGCTGGCGTGCCACCTTCTACGGTCAAGGCCGTATGCGAAGCACTGGCTTTATCAGCTTTTGCATTGACATCGTTGTAGACTTTCTGCAAATCGCCAAGGTTTGCTGCATTCTTCAGAACATTGCCGGTTGCTGTAGCAATCGTGGCCTTCTTACCGTCTGCATCTTTAGCACCATCGAGGGCACTCTTTACATTGGTAATTGTCGTACCTTGTTGACCCGCAAGAGTAATCTTATCCTTATTGGTATTTAAATCATACTGAACCGTGTTGTCACCCAACTTCTATCACAGCATTAGAAACTTTTGTTTCATCATCAGCGGTATCAGAGGAACCGATGATGACGTTGTTATTCTGACCCGTCAGCTTATGGTTATCACCGAAGATGATGTTAGACTGATTCTTATCTACGCTTTCGCCGCTGACCTTGTTGTTCGAACCGATGATATAGTCGTGTTTACCGTTGGACAGTTCATTCTGGAAGCCGTTGACGAAGTTGTACTGCGTCGATGTTCCTTCTGCGTAGGTGCTATCTTTACCGCTTACCGTGTTGCCGACACCGGTGACCTGGGTCATGTAGGCTTTGTCAACGGTGTTGCCGCCGCCCATGACCATGACCTGACCGCCACTTTCCTTGACAGCATCTTTCATGGTTTCGCCAAGTTTAACGGGGTCATTAACACTACCCAAAATGGCTGCAGCCTTCGTATCATCAATGGGACGATAGGAATTTGGTCGCCGATTGTGATTGTTCCGGCTCCAGCTTGTGCATTCAAGCCCAAAGTAATGGAATCAGCCCCACCTGCTCCTTTGCCACCATAGTTAGCATATTTGCTATCGTCCAACAGTCCATCCGTGCGTTCTACACCAACAAAGTTAGAACCATCAGTCTTGGTTTTATCGGCCGCTTCTGCGGTCATCGGCATAAATACCGATGCAACTGAGAACGTCCCCAGTGCCAGCAGCACAGCTGCCGTCAATGCTGTTTTATTTCTTGCCGTATGACTACCTGCCGTTTTGCAGTGACTTTTAGCCAGTTCTGAAACGACGACGTAGCAGTGTCTGGTTTTGCTATAAATAACTTTAAATATCTTATTCATGTGTTCGCGCATCCTTTGCTGATAATGATTTCACCGTATATATCATGTAAGATTTTTTCGATGCACCTTCTTTCATTATTTTGCATTTTTATGTAAATAATATGTGTATTTTGTGACATCATTATAGCATTTATTTTTCTTTTTAAAAGGCTTTATTACGCGATTTATCTGTTATTTGCAGCAGTCATTGCTCTTGTTTGTAATTATATTTTTATTCTTTATTTTGTAATTAGTTAATATATAGTATTAACATTGTAGAAACAAAATATGACACAAAAATTTTTGTAAAAAAAAGAGCATTCCATGAAATCCCTTATCAAGGGTTTCATAAAATGCTCTTTTTTTGAATAACTGCGACTTTTTTACGGCTGCGGGATATGTTGGGCCAAATCTTTGGTCATCTCTATGTGTTCAAAGTATTTATGGGTCTTCCACAGGAGCGCGCTGAAGGCGCTGAAGGTCAGACGGAACCGGAAGTGTTTGAAGCTGATAGGGCCTTCAAACATGGGGACGCGGTCCAGGTCATACGGGTCGTCCCAGGGGAAGTCGCGGCCTGTTTCTACGGTGAAAGCGTAGCGGTAGCCGGCTCCCCGCGTTTCTTCCATGACCATATCGTTATATTTGCCTTCCGGGAAGGCGATGAAGTGGCACGGTTTCCCTGTCATCTTTTCGATGATGTCTTTGGAATCCTGCAGTTCGTGACGCACGCCAGCCCGGTCAAAGCTGGTCAGGGGCTTATGGCTGATGGTGTGGGACCCGAATTCCATGCCGTCGGCGGACATTTCCTTGACCTGGTCCCAGGTCAGGTAGCCCGGCGTATTCATGAGGTTGATGATCAGGAATATGGTGCCGCGCATGTGGTATTTCTTCAGGATGGGATAGGCGTTTTCATAGTTGTCGACGTAGCCGTCATCAAAGGTGATGAGGACTGGCCGGTCGGGCAGGTCGCCTTCGCCGCGCATGTAGGCATCGAACTGTTCCAGCGTAATGGAATGGTAATCGTTGTCGTGCAGATATTTCATCTGTTCGTCAAAGTTAGCCGGCTTCATGGTCAGCACGGTGTTGAATTTATTATTGACCTGATGGTAGTTCAGGACCGGGACGCCTGTCAGGTGATAGTTCGTCGACCCGAAATACCAAAAAGCAAAGATACCGATAAGGAGGACCAGGACGGTGAGAATGACGCCGATGATCCACGAGCATATTTTCTTCAACATAAGACTTCCTTTATTTTGTTACGTTTTTCAGGGTCTTGATGAAATGGTTCTCAGTCAGCCATTTTTCATCGCCTTTTTCCAGGGCTTCTTTCAGCTCTTTGATACAGATATTTTCCATATGGATCGTTTCGATGGTCGTCGTCATGTATTTCGTTTCTTCATACATGTAATCATCCAGTTCCTGCTTGACCAGGACGTCTTTCAGTTCAAAGAGCAGGTCTTCCGATTCCTGCTGGATGGCCAGCAGTTCGGTCCAGTGGTTGTATTCTTCTTCGGTCAGGACGAACTCGCCGTACATGTCCGTGACCAGCTGTTCCTGGGAACAGAGGATCTGTTTGGCATAATCGACGCCCGTAGACCGGTCATAGACATGGAGCTCACGGTTTTCTCCATTGACACTAACGCGCATGGCGTAACACCTCCGCTTAAGTTTAATCAAAGTACATACATCCTCTATTATACAGGATTTTGAGAAGACGACAAGTGTTTTTTTGGCATAAAAAAAAAGGCTGTCTCATCAAGACAGCCTTTTTTCTGTAGGGGCGCCACGTGGGGCGCCCGCTCCGGGAAAAGAGTCATCCAAATCCCTAACGGGTCGCCCACGAGCGAGCCCTACAAGTTTTGTACTATAAGCTAATTATGCTTCTACAGGGTATACGCTAACTTTGCGGTTGTATTTACCAGCGCGTTCGAAAGCAACTTTACCTGCAGCCGTTGCGAACAAGGTATCATCTTTGCCGATGCCTACGTTCGTGCCCGGATGGAAGTGCGTACCACGCTGGCGAACGATGATGTTGCCGGCTTTAACGATGACGCCGTCATGGCATTTTACACCAAGGCGTTTCGATTCGCTATCACGGCCGTTACGCGTGGAGCCTGTCCCTTTTTTATGAGCGAAAAGCTGTAAGTTGAAATTGAACATTCCGTCCACCTCCTGACGTCTATGAGTCGAGTACGACGTATTCTCCATACTGCCGTACAATTTGTTCCAAACCTGCTACCATAGTCCCTAAGATGATCTGTGAGGCTTCACAGGGCTTGGGGACCTGGACGGATAAGAAGCCATCGTTTACTTCATACGGTACGTCTTGCGAAGCATACTGTATGAGACCCAACAAGGCTGTCTGCGACAATGCCGATACGGCGGCACAGACAATATCGCTGCCGGCTTCGTCATAATCGGCATGGCCTTTTATGGTAAAACCCGTGTAGCGGTCTCTCTTATCGCGATGCATCGTAATGGTAATCATTAGCCTTCAATCTTTTCGATTGTAACTTTCGTGAACGGCTGACGATGGCCCTGACGACGACGGTAGTTGGATTTTGCTTTGTATTTGAAAACGAGGACTTTCTTTTCTTTGCCCTGAGCCAATACTTTTGCAGTTACTTTAGCGCCTTCAACAACGGGAGTACCTACTTTAACATCACCGTCGTTAACGACTGCCAATACCTGGTCGAATACTACGTTGGAATCAACATCGGCATTCAGTTTTTCGACGAAAATGTTGTCGCCTTCCTGGACACGATACTGTTTTCCACCTGTTTTAATAATAGCGTACATGAGTGACACCTCCTCATCAATATACTCGCTGAATACGGCGTCCCTTGCGGGAACTTGTGAGCCTCTCCACGCGGCTTATCCATAGCCACTTATGCTACGACTTCTCTAATATACCATAAACAAGGAGTGATGTCAATGTTTTAGTGGCTAGTGGCTAGTGGCTAGTGGTTCGTGGGGCCTGGCGGCCCCGCAGGTCGCAGGCCGCCTCGGATTCAAATGCCGCTACGCGGCAACAGATTCAGAAGAACGACATCGCCTCGAGTGACCCTCGGCTCGTAGTCCGTAAACCCTCACCATTATACCAGCATGGGCTGTGATGAAATCTCCCTAGCGGGCTCGCCACATGCGAGCCCCTACGCACAAGGCCATGGGCCGTGTATTTTTTTTGTCATGTAACCAGAGTTCTCATTCATCGCCTGTATGCGATATCGTAGGGGGACGCCCTGAAAGGCGTCCAGCCACGGCTGTCCGTTTTGGCAACCGTCCTGCGCCTTCCGTTGGTCGGCACCTGACGGGCCAAAAAGGCCGCCGTGAATCCTGCGCATAGCCGGAATTTATGACAGATGACACCCGGTCGTAATACAATCCTGAGTCTGTCGCGGCATAGCCGCATCTGAGTCCGTGAAAAAGCCGTGACCCGTGATTCGTAGCTCGTAAAATCCGCCATTATACCCGAATGGGTTGTGGTTAAATCTCACGGCGGGCCGCCTTACCCAGGCGGCCCCTACGCACACGGCCAATAGTCGTGTGTTTTTTGCGGTACGCAGGATCGCGGCGACCTGCCACCTGCGGCCGGCGAACTGCGTTCATTCCATGATTCAAAAAAAAAGGGCTTGTCGCACGACGACAAGCCCTTTAAAGTTGTTAGTGGCTAGTTGTTAGTTGTTAGCGGATGGGTTTAAATTTAAAGGTTTTCTCTGCAAACTACAAACTCTGTGCTACAAACTATAAAGTAAACGGGGCCGCGCATGATGGTAGAAGTCTTCGTGCGACAGCCCCGTTTTTACTACAAACTCTGAACTACAAACTTTTCTCTTAATTCCCGTTATGGTTGAAGTAGTCGGCCAGGCCTTTGACGATGCTTTCGGCAAAGTTCTGCTGCTGGGCATCAGAGTTGAGGGCTTTTTCTTCGTTCGGGTTGGAGATGAAGCCCAATTCCAGCAAGGTTGCCGGCATGTTGGTGTGCAAGAGGACGTAGAAGTTGGCCGTCTTGACGCCGCGGTCGGCAAAGTTCGTCGCCTTCATGTTCTGAAGGTGGATGTAGTTGGCCAGACCGTAGTCATACGGGGTCTTACTGTTGTAATAGGCTGTGACGCCGCCTGCTGACGGGGAATCGAAGGAATCGATGTGGATGCAGACGAAGACGTCGGCTTTGGCTGCATTGGCGATGTTGCAGCGGGCCTGCAGTTCTTCGACAGCGCCATCATACGGTGCGTAGACATCGACGTCAGTCGTGCGGGTCATGATGACATTGGCACCAGCTGCACTGAGCAGGGATGCGACTTTCTTGGAAATGGCCAGGGTAATGTCCTTTTCCTTGGAATACGTTCCGACAGCGCCGGAGTCCGAACCGCCATGGCCGGGGTCGATGGCAATGGTCTTGCCCTGGAGGCCCTTGGTCAGGCTGTAGGTCTTGCTGCTGCTATAGGCCGGGACATTGGTTGCCGGCTGCTTGGTAGACGACGGTTTCCAGCTCTGAGATGGCTTGGTCGCCCCTTTGATACCGATATTGGTATCACCCCAATGGCTCCACTGCTTGAGCTTGCCCGATTTATCGTTGATGTCGATGACGACACGGCTCGATACTTTACTGCCTGTTGCCCCGGGAAGGGTAAAGACTTTGACGTCATTCTTGGTGACGGCCCGCGGGACCTTGATGGTCACGTCCGTACTCGACGAGCGAGACGATAAGGTGACACGGGAAATGACGTTGCTGTTGGGCTTATAGCTCTTAGCCACATTCTTGCCAATCCCTGTGTTAGGCAAAGTGACGAAAACATACTCGCCGGAGTTATCGATGTATAGCTTGGGATTGGCCTTACCGCTGACATCGAGGACGGTCCGAACAAAAGGCGTGTTGGCATCTGTTCGCGTTGCCGTCCGCACATTGGTAATTTCCGGCTTAGCCGCTGCCTGGGCCGATACCATCGGTATCAGGAAGACGAGCAGCATAAGCGGAAGGATCCACAATTTTTTCAACACAGTATCTTCTCCTTTACGATCCTAAACTGTTTCAACTTATTCATTATACAACGATTCGGGCGGAATTGGCAATTATTTTCTGTAGGGGCGACCACGTGGGGCGCCCGTTCACGCAAATCCGGTTCACAAGTATTTCACATGTACCCGGCGGGCTCGCCACGCGCGAGCCCCTACAAAACATAATATAAAAAATTAGCAATCATTTTTATCTCGTGGCTCGTGGCTAGGGGTTAGCAGTTAGCAGTCAGCAGTTAGCGAAAAAGGACTGTTTCATGATGGCAGATACCCTTATGAAACAGTCCTTATAAGACAACCTCTCAGACCGCCTTCGGCGGCCAGCTCTCCTATGAGGCGAGCCTTTTTTAGAACAAGAAGTTGATTTCTACGTCGGTGAATTCGTCAGGGTCAGCGGCATTGCCGTGTTTGGTCTGAGTGCCAAAGGTCTGGGCTGCCGTGAGGATGACGTTCTTGGCCAGGGTGTAGTCGATGCCGACGCCCCAGGATTTGACGTTATCCAGGACGCTGTCATCACGCCAGGAGTTGGTCGCACCGCCGAGGAGCGCGCCCTTGTCGGAGTTGATGTATTCGACCCAGGCATCCCAGGAGCCGCGGGCATCGCTGGCAGCCGAACCGTAGGTCAATTTGCCGATCCATACTTCCGGATCATTGGTAACGTCATTATTGATTTTTTCATAGTTAGCCAGGGCGTTCCATTTGCCGAAGTTGAGGCTGGCATAAGCCCCCCAGAGATCATCAGCTTTAAAACCGTTAATACCATTGAAATCATTATAGTAGACGCCGACAGCCGAACCAGCTGCCCGGCCGCCGCCGAAGAAGCCTTCCAATTCGCCATAACCGGTTTTAACACCAAGAAGTCCATTGCCTTCAACTGCAGCATCTTCAACAGTATCACCGGCTTTGAATTTACCATAACCAGCCGTAGCTGCGAAGTGGTCGTTGGTGTATTTCAATTCAGCCCGGTCAAAGACGTCGCCATACTGGAAGCCGTAAGCGTTTTCACCGCCCAGGACGTACGTATCGGTACGGCCGACGCTGAGGTTCCAATGGTTGCCGCCGAAGTTGTAGTCGACTTTGGCATCGTCCGTGAAGATGTTGCCGTTATCGCTGGCAGCGCCGTTATCGGCGAAGTTGATGTCATCCGTGCTGATGCCGTAGGTTACGGTCGTGCGGTCATTGACCTTGGCATTGGCCCGGACGCGGACGCGGTAATCCCAGGAAGCGTCTTTCTTATAGCCCGTGCTGGCCTCGCTGCTGGTGTCCTGATGCTGGAAACGGATACGGGCATCACCGCTGAGTTTTACGTTGCCCACGCGGTTTTCCAGGGCACTGACGCGGACGCCGAGGTTGTTCAGTTCGTCAGCATATTCATCAGCCAATTTGTTGATGAGGGCGCGCTGTTCAACGGACGCTTTGTCCATGTGAGCCATGGCTTTGGCGACCATTTCAGCGGCTTCGTAACGGGTGATGTTGCGTTCGCCCTGGAAATAAGAGCCGTCTACGCCCTGGATGATGCCGGCGTCAGCGAGTTCGACGACGGATTTATAAGCCCAGCTGTCGCTCGGTACGTCGACGAAGGGGTTGGCTGCAAAAGCGCAGGCTGCGCCGACAGCCATCATAGCGGCTAAGGATGTAACGATTTTCTTTTTCATCAATATGACCTTCTTTCTCTGTGTAAAAGCCTGGAAGCATGACACGATGAAGGCGTCCCCCTATCCGCTGCGGTCGAGTGTGCCTAGTTTCCTCTCGCATTACACAAAGGTTTTGCCCACATTGTCCCATTTATCACATGACTTGTTCCAATGAGTACATAGTCATTATACATTTCATGATATTAATTGTCAATATCTTGTTTGGGAGCAAAAAAAGGACCTGTCTTTTATACGACAGGTCCTTTTTCTGTAGGGGCGCCACGTGGGGCGCCCGCTATGAAATATGTAGATTCCCTAACTAGTTTGCTAAAAAAACATCCAAATCCCTAACGGGTCGCCCACGTGGCGACCCCTACGCAGGCTTTTACTAAGAAATTCAACCTCTCCGGCCCTTTGGGCCACCTCCCCTAACAAGGGAGGCTATTCTTCTGTTGTCGGGGATTTATACTTCGGCGACATGGGGTTGGTCTGGGGCGTGAGGTTCTTCATGCGGCCCAGCTGGTCGCTCTTGTCGGAGAAGTAGGTGTGCAAGGTGAATTCGGCCATTTCCGACAGCGGTTCGTCGAGGAAGGCTTCGTAAAGTTCTTCGATTTCCGGGTTCTGCCAGCTGGCTTTGACGTCCGTTTCTTCGTCGCTCTTATAAATCGATGCCGTCCGGGCTTCCTGGACTTTCTTGACCTGCGGCAGTTTGACTTTCGGCTGGCCGCCGCCGCCGATGCAGCCACCGGGGCAGGCCATGACTTCGATGAAGGAGTAGTCTTCAAAGGAGTCGTTCTTGATGAGGTCGTCGATGAAGGCGCGGGCGTTGCCCAGGCCGCTGATGGCAGCGACGTGAAGGACGAAGTGGCCGAAGATGACCGTTGCCTTCTTGACGCCCTGCAGGCCGCGGACCGGTTCAAAGGGAATGAAGTCCTTCGGTGCCGGACGACCCGTGAACATGTGGTAAGCCGTGCGGATAGCCGCTTCCATGACGCCGCCGGAGTTGCCGAAGATACGGCCGCCGCCGGAAGCTTCGCCAAAGGCCTTGTCGAACTGGCCGTCTTCGAGGTTGGCGAAATCGATGTTTTCGTCCTGGATCCACTGAGCCAGTTCACGCGTCGTAATGCAGATATCCGTATCGCGGATTTCCGGTTCATCCCAGAAGAGGCCGGCTGCGCTCAGTTCAGGACGGCGGATTTCCGCTTTCTTGGCCGTGCACGGCGTGACGCAGACATTGACGATCTTCTTGGGGTCGATGTTCTTCTGCTGGGCGAAATAGGTCTTGATGACCGGGCTGAGGATGCTGATAGGACTCTTGGTCGACGACAGATGCTGGAGCAGGTCGGGGTAGAAGGTTTCGGCAAATTCGACCCAGGCCGGGCAGCAGCTGGTGAACTGCGGGATAGGAATTTCTTCGGACTGCAGGCGGTGCAGGAGTTCCGTCGCTTCTTCCATGATGGTCAGGTCGGCGCCGAAATCGGTATCGAAGACATAGTCCGCACCGAGCGTACGCAGGGCAGCGACCATCTTCCCTTCGACAAAGGTACCGGGGTCCATGCCGAAGGCTTCGCCCAGGCCGACGCGGACAGCCGGAGCCGTCTGGAAGATGACGATCTTTTCAGGGTCTTTCAGGGCTGCCTTGACCTTGTCGACATCGTTGACTTCGACGATGGCACCAAAGGGGCAGGCAGACGAACACTGGCCGCAGTGAACGCAGATGGGCATGTCGCCTGTACTGGACAGGGAATAGTAGTCCAACACAGTCTGTGTGTCGGCACAAGCCCGGCGACATAAGGTGCAGTTCTTACACTTCGTCACATCAAATTGAACGGCACAGTTGTGTTCATCAATGGGAACACGACGGTCAATTTTTTCAAAACGGGAATGAAATTCAGGCATATGCAGATACTCCTTTTCGGTCAGAAATTCAGTAAGTTTGAAAATCAGTAACTATGTAACATTTTATCACAAACTTCATTACCTATAGGATAATACAAAGTGGCATGGATTTCCATTACTTTTGTGTAATTCATCTGCCTATTTTTCCATAATTTCTATGCTTTTTTGTAATATTTTAAAAAAATCGCCGTAATCTATGATTTTAAGTCTTCTAACTCACACCATCTTTCGGTCAGCGTATCGACTTTATCCTGCGTTTCCTTCTGCTCGGCCAGCAGGGATTCGACTTCTTCGTAATTGCTCCCGGCGGCGGCAATAGCCGCATTGAGGCCTTTGAGCATGGCTTCGTAGCGCGGCAGTTCTTCCGTGATGCGCCGCAATTCTTCTTCCTGCCGCGACGTCAGGCCGGCTTTTGCTTTGGTAGGCGTAATATTCGTTTTAGTAATAGAAGGTGAAACGGGCTTTTCGCTTTTCTTTTCTTGGTGATGACTGTATTTTTCTTCCAAGTATTCACTATAGTCACCGTAAAAGCGGTCCCATGTCCCCTTTTCTAATGTGAAAAGTTTATCAACCACCCGGTCCAGGAAGTAGCGGTCATGGGATACGACGAGGACGACGCCCTGGAAGGTATCGAGGTAGCGTTCGAGGACGGTCAGGGTCGGGATGTCCAGGTCGTTCGTCGGTTCATCCAGGAGGAGGACGTTGGGCTGGTCCATGAGCAGGCGCAGCAGGTACAGGCGCCGCCGTTCGCCGCCGCTCAGCTTGGCAATGTAGGTATACTGCATTTCTTCAGTGAACAGGAACTGGTCCAGCAGGCGCGTCGCCGAAATGCGCTGACCGAACTGGTTGGTCACGAAATGGCCGTGTTCCTGGACGTAGTCGATGACCCGCATGCCTTCGTCGAACTGGGGCAGCTGCTGGGTAAAGAATCCGAAGCGCACGGTCTGGCCGATAGTGACTGTCCCTTCCGTCGGCGCCAGCTGGCCGGCCAGGACTTTGAGCAGTGTCGACTTGCCGACGCCGTTCTCGCCGATGATGCCGATGCGGTCGTGCTTGACGACGTGATAGGTCACGTGCTGGAACAAAGGATGGGCCGGGTCGTAGCCGAAGGCCATGTCGTCGATGTCGATGATGGTCTTGCCCAGGCGGACGGACGTGTCGAACATTTCCACTTCGCCGATGGGTTTGCCCGCTTCGATGGCGCAGAGCTGTTCATACCGTTCCTTACGGGCTTTCTGCTTCGTCGACCGGGCCTGGGCGCCGCGCTGGATCCAGGCCTTTTCACGGCGGATGAGGTTGCGCCGCTTGGCTTCGCTCGCTTCTTCCCGTTCGAGCCGGGCCTGGCGCTGTTCCAGGTACTGGCCGTAATTGCCGGTATAGGTATAGACGTGACCCCGGTCGAGTTCGATCATGGAATCGGCAACGCAGTCCAGGAAATAGCGGTCATGCGTGCTGAGCAGGATAGCGGCCTTGCTGTCGCGCAGGTATTCTTCGAGCCACATGATGGTCTTGTCGTCGAGGTGGTTCGTCGGTTCGTCCATGATGAGCAGGTCGCAGGGCATGATCAGGCCCGGGCCAGTCCCAGGCGCTTGCGCTGGCCGCCGGACAATTCGTCGACGGACTGGGAAAAATTGGAAATGCCCAACTTACTGAGAATGATCTTGGCATGGGCTTCCAGTTCCCACGCCTGCTGTTCGTCCATTTCGGCACTGAGGGCGACGACGGCTGCATCGTCATCGCGCTGGACCGCTTCTTCGTAGCACTGGAGGAGCTTCATGACCGGCAGGTCGCCGTCGAGGACGCTTTCCAGGACCGTATGGCCCGACACGAGCTGCGGTTCCTGCGGCAGGTAATGGATGCGCGCCTTGGGATTGCGCCAGATCGTGCCGCTGTCGGTGTCGGTCAGGCCGGCAATGATTTTCAGGAGTGTCGTCTTGCCGGCGCCGTTGAAGCCGATGAGGCCCAGTTTCTGGCCGCCGTCGATGGCAAAGGTCACGTCGTCGAAGAGGACGCGCAGGCCATAGGATTTCTTTACATTTTCTACGGTTAATATATTCATTATATGCTTCATCACTTTCTTGGTGTATTTTCTTTTACCCTAGCACATCCACCGGGAATATGCAAGGCAGTCCCCTCTTGCCAGGTCCCGCAAGGGGTGTACAATAAAAGTATAGCTTGATTTTTTCAAAGGATGTGAGGAATTGTGAAAGAAGTCAAAGAAAAGAAGAAACCGATTTTATTCTATTATATCGTCGCTTTGGCTGTCATTTTCATGTTCAACGCCATCGCCCGGCCTTATTATGATTCGAAGAGTGTCAAACAGGTCGATTACGGGACGTTCATGAACATGACGGAAGACGAAAAGATCGCCGACGTCCAAATCGAAGAGAACCAGATTCTCTTCAAGGACAAGGACGGCAACGAATACCGCACGGGCGTCGTCAACGACCCGCAGCTGACGGAACGGCTGCACAAGGCCAATGTCTCCTTCAATGAAGTCATCAAGGAAAAGGATTCGCCCTTTACGGACTTCCTCATCGCCTGGATCCTGCCGATCCTGATTTTCTTCGGCGTCGGCTACTATTTCAACCGCAAGCTCATGAACCACGGCGGCGGCAATTCGCTCATGTTCGGCGCCAAGAACCAGGTCAAGGTCTACGTCCCGTCGGCTAACGGCATCCATTTCGATGACGTCGCCGGTGAAGACGAAGCCAAGGAAAACCTGTCGGAAATCGTCGATTTTCTCCATCATCCTGATAAATACGCCAAAATCGGGGCCAAGATGCCCAAAGGCGTCCTCCTCGTCGGCCCGCCGGGCACAGGCAAGACCATGCTGGCCAAGGCCGTCGCCGGTGAAGCCGGTGTGCCCTTCTTCCCCATTGCCGGGTCGGAATTCGTCGAAATGTTCGTCGGCATGGGCGCTTCCAAGGTCCGCGACCTCTTCCAGCAGGCCAAGCAGAAGGCGCCGTGCATCATCTTCATCGACGAAATCGACGCCATCGGCCAGAAACGCACGGGCAATGCCATGGGCAACAGCGAACGGGAACAGACGCTGAACCAGCTGCTGACGGAAATGGACGGTTTCAACGCCGATGACAACGTCGTCATCCTGGCCGCGACGAACCGGCCGGAATCGCTGGACCCGGCCCTGCTGCGGCCAGGCCGTTTCGACCGCCGCGTCCCTGTCGAACTGCCGGACCTGGCTGGCCGTGAAGCCATCCTCAAGGCCCACGCCAAGAAAGTCGCCCTCGGCGACGACGTCGACTTCCACACTATCGCCCGCATGGCCGCCGGGGCTTCCGGCGCCGAACTAGCCAATATCGTCAATGAAGCGGCCCTGCGCGCCATCCGCGACCACTGCGACGCCGTCAGCCAGGCCGACCTGGAAGAAAGCATCGAAGTCGTCATCGCCGGTTACCAGAAGAAGAACGCCATCTTGTCGGACGACGAAAAGAAGACCGTCGCCTACCACGAAATCGGCCACGCCCTGGTCGCTGCCCTCCAGAGCCATTCGGCACCGGTCCAGAAAATCACCATCATCCCCCGCACATCAGGCGCCCTGGGCTACACCATGCAGGTCGACCAGCAGGATAAATACATCCTGTCCCGGGAAGAACTGGAAAACAAGATTGCCACCCTCACCGGCGGCCGGGCTGCGGAAGAAGTCGTCTTCAACCAGGTCACGACAGGCGCTTCCAACGACATCGAACAGGCGACCAAGCTGGCCCGGGCATGATCACCCGTTACGGCATGACCGACGAATTCGACATGGTCGCCATGGAAACAGTCACCAATAAATACCTCGGCGGCGATACGTCCCTGGCCTGCGCGCCGGAAACGCAGAAATACATCGACGCCAAAGTCGTCTCTGTCGTCAAGGAACAACACGCCAAGGCCAAGAAAATCCTCGAAGACCATCGCCCGGCCCTGGATGCCCTGGCCAAATACCTCTACGAAAAAGAAACGATTACCGGCAAAGAATTCATGGATATTTTGAGAGCGCAGACCGCAGGTCGTGACTAGTGGCTCGTGGCTCGTGGTTCGTGGCTAGTGGCTCGTGGTTCGTAGCTCGTGGTTCGTGGTTCGTGGCTCGTAGGGGCGCCACGTGGGGCGCCCGCCATGAATAATGGCGAATACGTGGCTATCGGCTGACTCCCCTTTGGGACGGCCCCCACGAACGGCTAACACTTCACTATATACAAGGTCTGGCAAATGTGCTAAAATTAATTGTTATGTTGGTAAAAATTTTATAGAGTTAAGGGGTTATCATGGCAAACAAGTTTATCTCCGGCACATTGATCCTGACCTTGTCGGGCTTTGTCGTCAAAGCCATTGGCAGTATCAACTGGATCATCTTGTCCCGTATTCTCGGCGGTGAAGGCATCGGCATCTATCAGATGGCTTTCCCGATTTACCTGCTGGCACTCGATATTTCCAGTGCCGGGCTGCCGATTGCAATTTCCATCATTACAGCTGAAAAAGTAGCCAAACAGGACTATTTCGGCGCCCAGCGCATTTTCCACGTGTCCTTGTCCATGCTCTGTACGACGGCACTTTTTTTGAGTATCCTCATGTTCTTTGGTTCCAGCTTCCTCATCGATGAACACATCATCCGCGAAAGCCGGGCCTATTATTCGCTCATCGCCCTGGCACCGGCCATCTTCTTTACGACGATCATTGCCGGCTACCGCGGCTATCTGCAGGGCTGGCAGCAGATGACACCGACAGCCATTTCCCAGATTGTTGAACAGCTGGTCCGCGTCGTCGTCATGCTCGGCTTCGCCGCGCTCCTCCTGCCGTACGGCCTCGATTATGCCGCCGGCGGTGCCAGTCTCGGCGCCGGCGCCGGTGGGTTTGCAGCCTGGCTGGTCCTGGTCTATTACTATTATAAGTTGAAGCGGACCCTCCCCGTCGACGGGCCGACATTCGAGCAGGAAAGCATCAAGCACATCCTCAAGCGCCTGGTCATCCTGGCTATCCCCATTTCCCTGTCGAGCATCATGCTCCCCGTCGTATCCAACCTGGACCTGCTCATCGTACCGCGGCGGCTGGAAGTAGCCGGTTATTCGACCCATCAGGCCACGGAGCTGTTCGGTTACCTGACGGGCATGTCCGTACCGCTCATCAACCTGGCAACGATCCTGACGGCAGCCATGGCCCTGAGCCTGGTGCCGGCCATCAGCCACAGTTTCACCTTGAAGGAATACGATGAAATCCGCGAACGGACGGCGACGTCCATGCGCATCTCCTTCCTGGTCACCATTCCCTTCAGCGTCATCCTCTACGTCATGGCCGAACCGATTGTCACCTTCATCTACAACGCGCCGGCCGCTACGGATGCCACGCGGGCCGTGGCCATCGCCATCTGCTTCTTGGGCCTGCACCAGATTTCGACGGCTATCCTTCAGGGCCTGAAGAAACCGAAGATCCCGGTCATCAACATGGCTGTCGCCTGTGTCGCCAAGGTCCTGTGCAACTGGTTCTTAGTCGCCATCCCGACCCTGGGCATCACCGGGGCTTCCTATGCGACAGTGGCCGACATCGGCGTCGCTGCCGTCCTCAACATGTTCTTCATTTACCGTAAAATCGGTTACGTTATCGACATCAAAGTCGTCATGAAAAACATCGTCTCTGCCGCCATCATGGGCGTGGCCATGTATTTCATGTACGCCTTCCTCTTCCCTTACCTGGGACTCTTCCTGGACCTCTTCCTGACCTGCATCGTCGGGTCGGCCATCTACATCGGCTGCATGGTCCTCAACGGCGGTGTCACCAAAGAAGACGCAGCCAAAATGCCCCTTATCGGACGATTTTTCTAGAAAAAGGGGCTGTAACAAAATGAGTTTTTTTGCTCATTTTGTTGCAGCCTTCCTTCTTTCCCATAACTAACACAATAGCTGGCATTTTTCATTTTCGTGAAAAATGCCAGCTACCTGTTTTAAGGCGTACTTTAATAAGCTCGCTGTTTTTTCTTTTTTAGCAAGCTACTGA